>CANFNE010000279.1 GCA_947448105.1 Burkholderiales bacterium | reverse complement strand
GACGGGCGCCACCCGCGCGGCGCAGCAGCTCGCCGATGAGTTTGCTGCGTGGTTGGAGCGACCGGATACGGGGCAAGTGCTGCCGATGTAGTGCCTGAACGTTCACGCCCCGCAAATTCCGTCATTGCGAGCGAAGCGCGGCAATCCATCTGCGACCTGCCGATATGCCCGACAAGTGGATCGCCACGTCGCTACGCTCCTCGCGATGACAGGAAGCTACCAGTCATTGCGAGCGAAGCGCGGCAATCCACCGGCAGTTAGCACTCCACTGGCAGTTAGATTTGTGCCGGAAAAAAATACCCCAGTGTGCGCATGCCCGCCACTGTGAGCAGCAGCGAACCAAACAAATGCAGCGCCGCCGTACCCAGGGCTAACGCATACTTTTGCTGCCCCAGCATGGCAATCACTTCGGCAGAAAAGCTGGAAAAAGTGGTGAGCGCGCCCAAGAACCCGGTAATAAGCGCCAAGCGCCACACCGGATCAAGCTGTGGCAGCGCCTGGAACAGCGCGACAGCCAAGCCGACCAAATAGCCGCCAATCCAGTTGGCCGCCAGCGTGCCCAAGGGCAGCGCGGCTCCGGCCACGCCCAGCGGGTTGAGCCATAGCCCGAGTTGCCAGCGCGCCAATGCGCCAAAGCAGGCGCCGGTGCAAATCGCGACGATGGAAAGCATGTGGGCGGTCTCCTTGCGCGGCTATGAATGTTGGCGGCTCAGGGCGCTGCCTTGGGGCTGGCCGGGGCTTCAAAAGGCTGGCCATTCACCGTTAACCCGGCCTCAGACAAGCGCGCGGCGCTGCTGCCCTTGAAGCCTTTGACGCGGCGCAAAAAGTCGGCCCAGTCTTTGAACGGGCTTTGCGCACGCGCTTGCAAGATGCGCGCGGTGCTGGCCGGGCCCAGGCCTTTGATGCTGTCCAACTCGGCTTCGGTGGCAAGGTTGGCGTCGGTGGCAGCTAGGCTCAAGCCCGTGCATACTGCGGTCAGGCCAGCGAGCATGAAGCGGTGCAGGCTGTGCATGGGCCAATAGATCAGGCTTGCGCCGCCAGCCACTGCACGTATTTGCCCACGCCGGTGGCCACGTCGGCAAAGGCGTGGTCGCAGCCGCTGGCGCGCAGGGCGCCCAGGTCGGCCTGCGTGTAGCACTGGTATTTGCCGCGCAGCGCGTCGGGGAAGGCGATGTATTCCACCAGGCCCATGGCGGCAATGGCGTCCAGCGCCAGGGGCACGTGGCCGTCGGCGGCGCGCAAGGTGTTGACCACGGCGCAGGCCACGTCGTTAAAAGCCTGGGCGCGGCCCGAGCCGAGGTTGAAGATGCCGCTTTTCTCGGGATGGTCGAAGTACCACAGGTTGACCGCCACCACATCGTCCACAAATACGAAGTCGCGCATTTGCGCACCCGCCGCGTAGCCGCCGTATTCGCCAAAGAGCTTGACGCGGCCCTCCGCCCGAAACTGGTGGAACTGGTGGTATGCCACGCTGGCCATGCGGCCCTTGTGCTGCTCGTGCGGGCCGTAGACGTTGAAGTACCGAAAACCCACCACCTGCGTGCGCGCGTTTTGCAACTGGGCGCCAAGCTCGCGGCGCATCACCTGGTCAAACAGCAGTTTGGAATAGCCATAGACGTTGAGCGGCGCTTCAAAAGCCGGGTCTTCTTTGAAGGTGGCCGAGCCGCCATAGGTGGCGGCGGACGATGCGTACAAAAGCCGTGTGCCTTGTGCCTGTGCGGCGTGGAACAGTTGCTTGGTCGTCTCGAAGTTGTTTTGCATCATGTACTTGCCGTCCAATTCCATGGTGTCGCTGCAAGCGCCTTCGTGGAAGACGGCTTCCACATGGCCGTAGCGCTGGGCGGCAAAGGCGCCGTAAAAGGCGTCAGCGTCCACGTAGTCGGCAATTTTGAGGCCGGCCAGGTTGCGAAACTTGTCGCCCTGGGTGAGCTCGTCCACCGCAATGATGTTGTCAATGCCACGGGCGTTGAGCCCGGCAATGATCTGGCTGCCAATAAAGCCGGCAGCGCCGGTAACCACAATGCGCGTCATGCAAACAACTCCTGGTAGGACACCGTGGCGGTGCCAAATTTTCCAACCACGATGCCGCCGGCCCGGTTGGCCCAGGGCAGGGCCTGGCGCAGGCTCAGCCCCGCACCCAGGAGCGAGGCCATGGTGCCAATCACCGTGTCGCCCGCACCGGTGACGTCAAACACCTCGCGCGCCTGGGCACTCACGTGCAGCTCGCCCTCGGCGTCGAACAAGGTCATGCCTTCTTCGCTGCGGGTCACCAGCACGGCGTCCAGGTGCAGGCGCGCGCGAAGGGCGTGGGCCTTGGTGCGCAGCTCTTCGTCGCTGCTCCAAGCACCCACCACTTCTTGCATTTCCGAGCGGTTGGGCGTGATGACAGTGGCGTTTTGGTAGCGCGCGTAGTCGCTGCCCTTGGGGTCAATCAGAATGGGTTTGCCGGCCGCGCGGGCCAGGGCAATCATGTCGCCCACCTGGGCCAGGCTGCCTTTGCCGTAGTCCGAAAAAATGATGGCGTCTTGCGCCTGCAAAAGCGCGGTAAAGCGCGCCGTCTGGTCGGCCAGCACGCGGTTTTTGGGGGTGTTTTCAAAATCCAGGCGCAAGAGCTGCTGCTGGCGGCCAATGACGCGCAGCTTGACCGTGGTCTTGAGTTCGGCGTCGCGCCCAAAGTGGGTTTGGATGCCGGTTTTGGCCAGCAGCGCTTCCAGATGTTGGCTGGCTTCGTCGTCGCCCACCACGGCCAGCAAAGACGCTTGCGCGCCCAGGGCGGCAATATTGCCCGCCACATTGGCTGCGCCGCCGCCACGTTCTTCTTCGCGGGTCACGCGCACCACGGGCACCGGCGCCTCGGGGGATATTCGGTCTACCGCGCCGTACCAATAGCGGTCCAGCATCACGTCGCCCACCACCAGCACGCGGGAGGCGGCGAGTTGCGCGGCGGTGACGGTGGCGGGGGTGTTTGGGGTCATCGTTGTTATCAAGGGAAAGGTGTTTGCGGTCAGAGCTCT
>CANFNE010000278.1 GCA_947448105.1 Burkholderiales bacterium | reverse complement strand
GCTGACCATCGCCAGCGCGATCAGCAACTGGCGCAGGATGGATGCATCAAGCCGCCCACCCGTCATGCTCTGCAAGGGGCCGGCCACATAGCGCAGTACCTCGGGCAGCGCCGACAAAAGCACCGCGCCCAAAATCACGCCGGGGAGATGGCCCACGCCGCCGAGCACCACCATGGCCACGATCATCACCGACTCCATCAGGCTGAAGGATTCGGGCGAGATAAAGCCCTGGAAGGACGCAAACAAGGCGCCGGAGACGCCGCCAAAAGTGGCGCCCATGCCAAAGGCCGTGAGCTTGAGATTGCGGGTGTTGATGCCCATGGCTTTGGCAGCGATTTCATCTTCCCGTATCGCCATCCACGCGCGACCCACGCGCGAGAGCTGCAAACGGTGCGACAGCAGCACGCTGAACAAGACCAGCGATAAAAACAGGTAGTAATACAGCGACACCGAAGCAAACTCAAAGCCACCGACCACCAGTTTTTTGCCCAAATCAAAGCCGAAAAAGTGCAGGGAATCAATCTGGTTGATGCCCTTCGGCCCGTTGGTGATGTTGATGGGGTTGTCCAGATTGTTGAGGAACACGCGGATGATTTCGCCAAAGCCCAAGGTCACGATGGCCAGGTAGTCACCGCGCAGGCGCAAGGTGGGTGCGCCCAGCAAGATACCAAAGATGCCCGCTGCTCCGGCGGCCAGCGGCAGCACCACCCAGATTGGCGTATGCAAGCCCTGCGGGAACATGGCGGCAATCGCTGGAAAAGCTTCCATCAGGTGCGGCGAGTTGAACAGTCCATAGGAATAGGCGCCAATGGCGAAAAATGCCACATAGCCCAAGTCCAGCAAACCGGCATAACCCACCACAATGTTCAGGCCCAGCGCCAGCAACACATACAAGAGCGCCATGTCGACAATGCGCACCCAGGCGTTGCCAAAGCCTTGCAGCAATATGGGCAGCACCAGCAAGGCCAGCGCGGCGATCGCAATCGCGAAGAATTTTTGTTGTTGTTTCATGCGCACTCCTTAAGCACGGTCGGCCACGCGCTCACCCAGCAGGCCCGAGGGACGCAGGGTCAGCACAATGATCAGGACGATGAAGGCAAAAATATCCGAGTAATGGCTGCCCAGCACACCACCGGTAAGTTCGCCGATGTAGCCCGCACCAATCGACTCGATCAGCCCGAGCAAGATCGCGCCCACCACGGCGCCGGCCAGGTTGCCGATGCCGCCAAACACCGCAGCAGTAAAGGCCTTGAGACCCGGCAAAAAGCCCATGGCGTGCTGGGCCGTGCCGTAGTTGGACGCGTACATCACGCCGGCAATGGCGGCCAGTACGGCGCCAATAACGAAGGTGGCAGAAATCACCATATCGGGCTTGACGCCCATGAGACCCGCCACACGCGGGTTCTCGGCAGTGGCGCGCATGGCCCGGCCGAGCTTGGTGTAGTTCACCAGCCACATCAACAGCGCCAGCGACACCGCCGTGACACCCAGAATCATCACTTGGGTGGGCGTAATTACCGCGCCCATCACGTCAATCGGCGTATTGGGGAGCAGCGTCGGGTAGGACTTGTAGTTGGGCTTCCAAATGATCATGGCCAGCGTTTGCAGCAAGATCGACATACCGATGGCCGTAATCAGGGGCGCGAGCTTGGGGCTGTTGCGCAAGGGGCGATAAGCCACTTTTTCGATCACGAAGTTCAGCGTGGCAGCCACCACACAGGAAATCACCAAGGCGATCAGCAAGATGACAAAGCCAGGCGTGCCAGGCATGGATTCCTGCATCAACCCAATGATGGTCCAACTGGTGAGTGCGCCAACCATCATGACTTCGCCGTGGGCAAAGTTAATCAGGTTGATGATGCCGTACACCATGGTGTAACCCAGGGCGATGAGCGCATACATGCTGCCCAAAACCAGGCCGTTGATGACCTGCTGTATAAAAATATCCATTACAAACCTTTTGCGAAGTTCTTGTGTTTGAACCAATGTGGTCGCAACAACGGGTGGCGTTACGCCTTTGATAGCAAAAAATCGGCCAGTCCCGAGGGTTTCGGGTCCGCCGATTGATGTGCGGCCCGATTCTAGCCACCCGCGTACGCCGATCACCCGGCCAAGACTTCGGGTTTACCCTTCAAATTTCTTCCAGCCTGGTTCACCGATGTTTTTTCATCGCGAAGTAGCAAAACTACTACTAAAGCACTCACGGCTGCGCAGAGGTGTGGGGAGGGCCGAAGTAGCAGGGAAAGAATGGCTTTTCAGTATCCCGCCTTACCCCCTGCGCGCCGTGTGGCAAACAGACCGGCGGACTTGGCCCCCTGGCGCACAAAGCGCTGCCGGCGCGCCACCTTGGGGTCCACGGTGAGGGCGCGGTAAATTTCAAGCCGGTCGCCATCGCGCAGCACCTGCTGTGCGGGCACCCGCTTGCCCCACACACCCAGATCCAGCGCCTGCAGTTGCGCCGCATCCATGCCCCATTGGGGTGCTGCCAACTGCACGGCATGGCCCGCAAGGCACCCCAAGGGGATGTGCAACGCAACTTCCTGCACGCTACGGGGTGCGGCAGAAAAGACGACCGTGATCGCTATGGACGCCGGGGCCTCACTCGCCATACACCTGCTGCGCACGTTTGACAAAGGCATCGACCAAGGTAGCGGCAATCTTGTCAAACACCGGCCCCACCAGGCGGCCCAGCACGGCGTTATCGAACCCGTAGCGCAACGCGAGGTTCACCTTGCAGGCACGCTGGGAACCGTCACCCACGGGCAAAAACGTCCATTGCCCCTCCAACTGCGAGAACGGCCCTTTGACCAGCGCCATATCCACCTGGCTGGGCGCGGTATGCGTGTTGCGGGTGGTAAAGGACTGGTGGATGCCGCCAAAAGCGATGCCCACCTCGGCGGTCACACCGCCCTCGTCCTGGCTGATCACGGCTGCGCGGTCACACCAGGGCAGAAATTGGGGGTACTGCGCCACGTCGGTGACCAGCGCATACATCTCCTGGGGGCTGTACCACAGCAGAACGGACTT
>CANFNE010000277.1 GCA_947448105.1 Burkholderiales bacterium | reverse complement strand
TGTCGTAGTCCATCATCAGCTCTTCGCCGTTTTTAATGGCGCGCAGGGTGATGAGCTGGCCGTTTTTCTTGTAAAACACGTTGGGCGTGTTGGAATGGTTCAGGTAAACCGCCATGTTCATGGAATTCAGGTCGATGGCCGGCACGAAGACGTGGTCGTCGTCGTAATAGCAAAACATCTCGATTTCCTTGCGCACGCCGCGCGGCAGGGCTTTGATTTCCTTGTGCGTGTAGGCAATTTCGTCAAATTTCAGGCGCGCGCGCATGGGATTGACGCCTTTGGGGATGGAGCGCATGGCAAAAACCCCGATTCCATGCACCGGTGACACGCCCAAATGGCAATAAACCTCTTGGCTGAGGTGTTCGAAGAGTTTTTTCTTGGAGAGGGGCATGGAGTGTGCGATAAAGATGTATTCAGGGCGAGATGCCGCAAAACAGAGGCGCAGGAATAGTACACCGAGCCAAGGCCTGCGGGCCGACGCCGAGTGGCCCAGCGGGCACGGTCGGAGCATGTGAAATGAAAAAGCTGTTTACCAATGACTTCATCATTCGGGAAAATTACCTGAGCGAAGCCGTGTGCCAGCGCTGGGAAAAGAAAATCCTCAGCCATCTGGACATTTTTGGCGCCGATGTGGAGCCGGCCTACGGGCAAATGGCAGCCTATTACGGAATGATCGAGGCGGGGCTTAACGAGAGCTATTACCGCTTTGCCGAAAAGCACAATAAATACCTGCTCAAGGAGTTCCCGGAAGTCGCTGGCGTCATTGCCGACGCCGGGCGCCTGATACTGAGCCACTCCGGCCTCAAACCCGACGCCCTGCCGGTGGTGCCGCGCGATAAAAAGTATTTTCAAATCGGCGGATTCAACCTGCAACTCCGTAGCTGGAACCTGTACAACATCCACACCGATACCGAGGGGTTGCTGCAATACCCGGCCAGTATTTTTGAAGAAAAAACCCGGGCTTATTCTTGCGTGGTGTCTGTCAAGCGCACTGCGCAGCACACCAAAGACCGGGGCGGCGACCTCGACATCTGGCGCCAAAGGGTGCTCGCCGACGCGCTAGACGGCTTTTACAAGCGCGATGGTTATTCAGCGCGGTCCAACAAACTGCGGGAAAAAGTACCCTACAAAGTTGGCAACATGGTGTTGTTTGACAGCTTTATGCCGCACGTGGTGATTCCCTTCAAAATCAAAAAGAAGGACGACCGGCGCATTTCTTTTGTGGTGCACTTTAATTACCGCAAACATACCGAGCGCAATCCGTTTCCGCATTTGGAATACTGGTATTGAGCGTATTTTGAAAGGGCCGCCCTGCCCTGGCGTTTACAACTCCAAGCCGCGCAGTCCCGTGGCACCTTGGGCGTCAAAAGTTTTCTCCACGATCTCGGCGCCTTGTTCGCGTACCAGCACCACGCTGCTGGCGCGCGTACCGTAGTCCGGGGTCTGGATAAAAATGGGCGAGAGCGCACGCTCCAGTTCCAGGGGGATGCCGGTCGCGGGCAGTTCATCGTCAGTCGCCAGCACGCGGTGCTCCAGCAAATCCAGCAGCTGCTTGGGGTCGGGATCTGAAAGGTGGGCGTGCGCTTGCACGTTCTGGCTGAGCCGCTGCAGCTTGGGCCACGGCGTGTTAAAGCCCGCGTTGGACACCGCGCCAATGCCGGGCGCAAGCAGCAGGGTGCGGCCACTGTGGCTCTCAAAACCCAGCAGCGCCGTTCCGTCAAACAGCAAAAGGTTAAAGGGGTTGTAGGCGGCGGCGCGGGCCTGCAGGCGCTCCAAAAACTCAGCGGCGCTGCTGCCCGACTGCAAAAAATCGGGCACCAGCGTGCCGCGCGTGGGCGCGTCGCTGCGGGCGGTGGCGGGTTCGCGGAAGTTGGTGATGGCGGCGAAGCGGGCTTGGCTGCCTTGGCCCTGCCCTCGTCCCAAGCCCAGCCAGGTACCACCCGCCTGCGCGTCTTTGCCCGCCAGTACCTGGCCGCAAGGCCAGGCGTGCAGCGCCAGCGCTGGGCGGGCATACCACTCGTCGCGGTTGGCCAGCACCAGCAGCGGCAAGGCGCTACCGGGCTGCCAGTTCCAGGCAATCAGGCACATGGCGCCAGGCGCAGCGCGCGCATTAGTGGCCCGGCCTGCAACAAGGCGGGAGCCGGCTTAGAAGTTGAGCGCGCGTTTGTCCACCGCCAAAGCGGCTTCCTTGGTCGCCTCGGACAACGAGGGGTGCGCGTGGCAGATGCGGGCAATGTCTTCGCTGCTTGCGCGAAATTCCATGGCCACCACGGCTTCAGCAATCAGCTCGCTGGCCTGGGGGCCGACGATGTGCACGCCCAAGATTTCGTCGGTCGTGGCGTCGGCCAAGACTTTGACCATGCCGGTGGTGTCACCCAGCGCGCGGGCGCGCCCGTTGGCCAGGAAGGGGAAGGTACCGGCCTTGAAAGCCACGCCATCGGCTTTGAGCTGCTGCTCGGTGCGGCCCACCCAGGCGATTTCGGGGCTGGTGTAAATCACCCAAGGAATGGTGTTGAAGTTGACGTGCCCGTGCTGTCCGGCAATGCGCTCGGCCACGGCTACGCCCTCTTCTTCTGCCTTGTGCGCCAGCATGGGGCCGCGCACCACGTCGCCCACGGCCCAGATGCCTGGAACGTTGGTTTTGCAATCGGCGTCCACCACAATCGCGCCGCGCTCGTCCAGGGCCAGGCCCACGACAGCGGCGTTCAGGCCGATGGTGTTGGGAACGCGGCCGATGCTGACAATGAGCTTGTCGGCGTCCAGCACCAGGGCTTCGCCCTTGGCGTTGGTATAGGCCACAGACACGCCTTTTTTGCCGACCTTGATGTCGCCCACTTGCACACCAAGTTCGATTTTCAGGCCCTGTTTGTCAAAGGCTTTTTTGGCTTCTTTGGCGATTTGCTGGTCTACCGCGCCCAGGAATGTGGGCAAGCCCTCAAGAATGGTGACGTCCGCGCCCAGGCGGCGCCAGACCGAGCCCATTTCCAGGCCAATCACGCCAGAGCCAATCAGCGCCAGCTTCTTGGGCAC
>CANFNE010000276.1 GCA_947448105.1 Burkholderiales bacterium | reverse complement strand
TGCTCGGCGCCCAACTACGCCATGCCCCTGTCCAAACTGGCCTACGGCTACGCGCGCCTGGCCAGTGGCGCCCAAGACGCGCAGTTTGGCAGCAGCTTTGCCCAGCTCGGCGAGGCCATGACCGCCTACCCCGAGATGGTCAGCGGCACCGGGCGCAACGACCTGGCCTTTATGCACATTGGCCGGGGCGACTGGATCACCAAAATCGGCGCCGACGGCGTGCAGGTGGTGGCCAGCAAGAGCCGGGGCGAGGCGCTGGCCGTCAAGATCAGCGACGGCAATAAAACCGCGCTCTACGCCGCCACGGTGGAGGCGCTGGAGCAACTCGGCTGGCTGGACGCGGCGCAGCGTGAGGCGCTTGAGCCCTGGCGCGCCCAGCCCATCGTCAACCCGCGCGGCATCCGCGTGGGTGCGCGCGAAGCGTGCTTTCGCCTGCAAATTCCGGCCTGAAGCCATGAACCACCTGCCCGCAGCCATCAGCCTGATTGGCGCGCCCACCGACATCGGCGCGGGCATGCGCGGCGCCAGCATGGGGCCCGAGGCCTTGCGCGTGGCCGGTCTGGCTGCGGTGCTGCAAGCCCAGGGCCTGCAAGTGCACGATTGTGGTGACGTGGCCGGCCCGCGCAACCCGTGGCAGGCGCCTATTGACGGCTACCGCCACCTGGATGAGGTGGTGGTCTGGAACCAGGCGCTGCACGCTGCCGTGTACGCACAGCTCGGGCAGGCGCGCCTGCCCATCGTGCTGGGCGGCGACCATTGCCTGGCCATTGGCTCAATCAGCGCAGTGGCGCGCCACTGCCGCGATACCGGCAAAAAGCTGCGCGTGCTGTGGCTTGACGCGCACGCCGACTTCAACACCAACACACTCACGCCCAGCGGCAATATCCACGGCATGCCGGTGGCCTGCCTGTGCGGCCTGGGGCCGGATGTGCTGACCGGCATCGGCGGCCAGGTGCCCGCCATCTCTCCGTCTTGGCTACGCCAGATCGGCATTCGCAGCGTGGACGCGGGCGAAAAAAGGCTGGTGCATGCGCACAACCTCGATGTGTTTGACATGCGCTTTATTGACGAGCAAGGCATGCGCGCCACCATGCAGATGGCGCTGGCCGGTCTGGACGCCAACACCCACCTGCACATCAGTTTTGACGTTGATTTTCTGGACCCGGACATTGCACCGGGCGTGGGCACTACGGTGCGCGGCGGCCCCCATTACCGCGAAGCGCAGCTCTGCATGGAAATGGTTGCGGACACGGGCTTGTTGGCCTCCCTGGACATCATGGAACTCAACCCTGCACTCGACGAGCGCAACCGCACCGCGGAGCTGGCGGTCGATTTGGTGGAATCTTTATTTGGTAAAAGTACATTGATGCGCAAATAAAGAATTTTTTTGCGGTAAAACACAGCTTCTGTGTTTGACTGGATTAAACGATGTTCGGAAAACTTCTCAATGTTGTGGTGGCTGCCATGATGCTGGCCACGCTGGGCTGGCATTACCGCGATACGGACACGGTGCGCCATCGCCGTCCGTTGATCGAAAGCGTGTTGTCCAAGATGGGCGTTGACGTGGAAACGGTTCGCCACTACTGGCCGCTGGACGGCACAAGCAGCCCCGCGTTGAGTGGCGCAGCGCTGGGCTGGGGCGACACCCTGGGGCAGTACAACCCGATTGCCAAAATCCGCGCGCAGCTCGGCGTCGCCGATCAGGCGCAACGCGAGCGCGACCAAAGCCTGCAGCGCGCCACCAGCGACTAAGGTTTTATGCGCTGCCTTAGGACACCTTGGGGTAGCGTGCGCGGCGCTCGAGATCGTCCAAGTCCATGTGGTTGCGCATGTACTGCTCGCTGGCCTTGACCAGCGGCTGGTGGTCCCAGGACGTGAGCTTGCCTTTCGTCAAGGCCTGACCCACCAGCCGGCGCCTGCGCTGGCTCGAGAGCACCTGCTGGTGCAGGGCGGGCAAATCCCAACGCTGGGCCACTTCTTGCACAAATGCGCTGAGCACCGTCTGGTGCGCTGGCACGCCGGCCAGGTTGTTGAGCTCGTCGGGGTCGGTTTCCAGGTGGTAGAGCAGGCAAATATCGTCTTGCGAATACATAAATTTCCAGGGCCCACGGCGAATCATCACCAGCGGGGTTTTGCTGCCTTCGGCCATGTACTCGCCGATTACCTCGTCGTGGCCGGGTGCACCGGGCAGGTTCTGCAGGTGCGGCAAGAGCGAGCGGCCGTCCAGGTGCAGCTTGGCGTCCAGCGTGCCGCCGGCCAGTTCCACAAAGGTCGGTAACAGGTCAATGGTGGACACGCTGTTTGCCACCTTGTGCGCGGCAAAACGCGCTGGCGCGTGGATGACCAGGGGCACGCGCGCGGCCATCTCGTACCAGTGCATCTTGTACCAAAGGCTGCGCTCGCCCAGCATGTCGCCGTGGTCGCCCGAGAACACGACGATGGTGTCCTCGCGCAGACCGCAGTCGTCCAGGGTCTTGAGCAGCGCGCCAATCTGGCTGTCCACATAGCTGCAGGCGCCAAAGTAGGCGCGCCGGGCGCGGGCAATCGCCTCGTCGGGCAGGGGCTTGTCCCACAGGTCAATCACCTTGAGCAGGCGTTTGGAATGCGCGTCTTGGTTGGCTTGGGCGATCACGGTGCGCGGCATGGGAATGTCCACGCCTTCGTACAGGTCCCAGTATTCGGCGGGAATGGTGTACGGGTCGTGCGGGTGCGTCATCGACACGGTCAGGCAAAACGGCTGCTCGGGCGTGTTGCGCACGTGGTCATACAGGTACTGGCGCGCCTTGAACACCACCTCTTCGTCAAAGTCGAGCTGGTTGCTGCGCACGCACGGCCCAGCTTGCAGCACCGAGGCCATGTTGTGGTACCAGCTTGGGCGCTTTTCCAGTTCGTCCCAGTTGACTGCCCAGCCGTAGTCGGCGGGGTAGATGTCGCTGGTCAGGCGTTCCTCGTAGCCGTGCAACTGGTCGGGGCCACAAAAATGCATCTTGCCCGAGAGCGCCGTGCGGTAGCCCAGGTTGCGCAGGTAGTGCGCG
>CANFNE010000275.1 GCA_947448105.1 Burkholderiales bacterium | reverse complement strand
TGGCCGGGTTGGTCATCAAATGGCCCACGTTGCGCAAAAACATGAGCGAGCGGCCATGCAGTTTGACGGTTTTGCCGGTAGCGCTGGTGTACACGCGGTCAGCGTTCAGGCCGCGCGTGAAGGTTTTGCCGCCTTTGCTGACTTCTTCAGTCAGTGTACCTTTGAGAATGCCCAGCCAGTTGCTGTAGGCCAGCACTTTGTCGTCCGCGTCCACCACGGCCACCGAGTCTTCCAGGTCCAGGATGGTGGACAAGGCGGCCTCAAGCACCAGGTCGCAGACGCCAGCGGCGTCGCTCTTGCCGATGGCGGTGTTGCGGTCAATGCGGATGTCCAGGTGCAAGCCGTTGTGCTGCAAGAGCACCGAAGACGGGTCTTTGGCCGCGCCTTGGAAGGCGATGAACTGCGCTGCGTTAAGCAAGCTGGTGTTGCTGCCGTCTTTGAGTTTGACGGCGAGCTTGCCGCCCTTGACGCTGTAAGCCACCGAATCAAGGTGCGAACCCTTGCGCAGAGGCGCGGTGCGGTCGAGCACATTGCGGGCGTAGGCAATCACTTTTTTGCCGCGCTTGGGGTTGTAGGCCTTGCCCGTAGCGCTGACTTTGGTGGCGCCGCCGTCTTCCGAGATCACGTCCGTGCCGTACAGCGCGTCATACAGGCTGCCCCAGCGTGCGTTGGCAGCGTTAAGCGCGTAGCGGGCGTTCAGCACCGGCACCACGAGCTGCGGGCCGGCTTGCACGGCCAGTTCGGCGTCTACGTTCTTGGTGGTGATGCGGGTCTTTTTAGGCACGGGCACCAGGTAGCCAATGCTTTCCAGGAAGGCCTGGTAGGCCGCCATGTCGGCAATCGGGCCGGGGTGCGCTTTGTGCCAGGCGTCGATCTCCAACTGCAGGCGATCGCGTTCGGCCAAGAGCGCAATGTTCTTGGGTGCCAGATCGGCCACGATGGCGTCAAAGCCCTTCCAGAACGCGGCCGGGCTCACGCCGGTGCCGGGCAAAACCTGGCTGTCAATGAACTGCTGCAGCACGGTGGCAACTTGCAGGCGTGCAATAGAGGTGCGGGCGGTGGCCATAAATCAAAGTTCCTTAAGGGCAAAAAGCGGGGGCGACAAAGTGATGCACCCGCGCACGCGCGGTGCAAAAGCGCGATGGGATAATGTATTCCATCCTTATGCGGATACTATGTCGCAAATTTGCAATCCATTCATGATAAAAATGAACGTAAACAAACCCCTGCCGCTTGCCGGCATACGCGTCGTCGAGTTCACCCACATGGTGATGGGCCCGACCTGCGGCATGGCACTGGGCGACATGGGCGCCGATGTCATCAAGGTCGAACCACTCACCGGCGACAGCACGCGCCGCTTGTTGGGCAGTGGCGCCGGGTTTTACCCGCTGTTTAACCGCAATAAGAAAAGCATTGCCCTCGATTTGCAAAGCCCCCGGGGCCGCGAAGTGGTGCTGCGCCTGATTGCCACGGCCGACATCGTGAGCGAGAACTTTAAGGCCGAGACCATGCAAAAGCTCGGCCTCGATTACGCGTCCTTGAGCAAGTTGGATGAGCGCCTGATTTACGTCAGCCACAAAGGCTTTTTGCCCGGCCCCTACGACCACCGCACCGCGCTGGACGAAGTGGTGCAAATGATGGGCGGCCTGGCCTATATGACCGGGCGGCCCGGCGACCCGCTGCGCGCTGGCTCTAGTGTGAACGACATCATGGGCGGCCTGTTTGGTGCCATGGGTGCCATGGCTGCGCTGATGCAGCGCCAGCAAACCGGACGGGGCCAAGAGGTGCAGGCGGCGCTGTTTGAGAACAACATTTTTTTGGTGGCGCAGCACATGCTGCAGTTCGCCGTCACCGGCAAGGCCGCCGCGCCCATGCCCGAGCGCATTTCGCCTTGGGGTATTTACGACGTGTTCAGCGTGCAAGGCGGTGCGCAAATCTTTTTGGCCGTGGTGGGCGACACGCAGTGGCGGGTGTTTTGCGAGGCCTTTGGCTTTGACGACCTGTTTGCCGACACGCGGCTTGCCAGCAACAACGACCGGGTGCTGGCCCGCGACTGGATGATGCCGCTGCTGCGCACGCGCCTGGCCGACCGCAGCGCCGCCGAGCTGGCAGACGTGTTTGAGCGCCACGGCCTGCCGTTTGCGCCCATTACCGACCCGCAGCACCTGTTTGAGGACCCGCACCTGCAAGCTACGGGCGGCCTGGCGCCCATGACCCTGCCCGATGGCCGCCAAACCGCCACGCCCTTGTTGCCGCTCACCTTGGGCGGCCAGCGCTTAGGACTGCGGCTTGACCCGCCCCGACTGGGCGAACACAGCCGCGCCCTGCTGCAAAGCCTGGGCTACAGCGATGCCGAGATTGCCGCACTGGTGGACAAGGGTGTGGTGCTCGCGCCCGAATAGCCGTGGACAAACTCAAGCAGTTAGAGACCTTTGTGTCGGTGGCGCAGCGCGGCAGCCTCACGGGCGCGGCACGTGCCTTGGGGCTGGCGCCCGCCATCATCGGCCGACGGCTTGATGCGCTAGAGGCGCGCCTGGGCGTCAAGCTGCTGCTGCGCACCACCCGGCGCCTGAGCCTGACCCACGAGGGCAGCGCCTTTTTAGAAGACTGCCAGCGCCTGCTGGCCGATCTGGCCAACGCCGAAGCCAGCGTCAGCGCCGGTGGTGTGCAGGCCAGCGGCCATTTGCGGGTGACGGCGCCAGGCGGTTTTGGCCGACGCCATGTGGCTCCGCTGGTGCCCCTGTTTCGCGAGTTGCACCCGGAGGTGACGATTTCCCTCAACCTGAGCGACCGCCTGGTGGACATGGCCACCGAAGGCTTTGACTGCGCCGTACGTGTGGGCGATATGCCTGACTCGTCACTGGTGAGCGTGCGTCTGGCCGACAACCGGCGCCTGTGCGTGGCCACCCCAGCCTTTTTGGCGCGCCACGGCCGCCCGCAGCAGCCCAGCGACCTGGCGCGCTTTGACTGCTTAACCTTGTCGAGCGACGCCTCGCAAACGCGCGGCTGGGCCTTCCAGCTGCCCAAGGGCGATGGCTTTGAAGTGGCCTATCTGCGCCCCACGGGCCCCATGGATTG
>CANFNE010000274.1 GCA_947448105.1 Burkholderiales bacterium | reverse complement strand
AGCAGGTCCAGCCCCGGCGCGTCCAGCGCGCAGCCACCGAAGGTGACGGCCTCGCCCTCTATCGTGAAACCCTTGACCGCCAGCACGTTGTGCAAGGTCAGCCCGTACTTCAGGCAGTGCACGCCGCCGGAGTTTTCGGCCACATTGCCGCCAATGGTGCAGGCGATTTGGCTTGACGGGTCGGGCGCGTAGTACAGGCCGTGGGGTGCTGCGGCCTCGCTGATGGCCAGGTTGCGCACGCCGCATTGCACGCGCGCGGTGCGGCTGTAGGGGTTGACCTCCAGAATCTTGTTGAACTTGGCCAGCGACATAGTCACGCCCAAGGCGTGGGGCATGGCGCCACCCGACAGACCCGTGCCCGCGCCGCGCGCCACCACCGGCACACCCAGCGCGTGGCAGCTGCGCAGCACCGCTTGCACTTGCGCCTCGGTCTCGGGCAGGGCCACCACCAGCGGGCGCAGGCGGTAGGCGGTCAGGCCGTCGCACTCGTAGGGCGTGGTGTCTTCGGCTTGGTAGAGCAGCGCATGCAGGGGCAGGTGCTGGGACAGCGCCTGGACGATGCGCGCCTGCAGGCTGGCGCGGTGCAGCAGTTCTTCGGTGTTTGCGTTTAACGGTGCGTTCATGGGATGGACTGTACGGGAACTGGGGGGCGGCGCGCGTGAAGAAACTTGCAGTGCGGCGTGAATTTACCCTCGCCTTTTTAAGCCGGCGGCATGGTGCCGGTCGCGTCACGGGGCGCAATCCCCCCCTATCCCCCCGGCCCCCTTTCCACCCCAGCGGGGTGGAAAGGGGGAGCGAACAGCCACATTTGGTTTTGTCGCTTCGGCTACGGTACCACCGGCCGCAGCCCCTTGCCCGTTGTCCGTTGCCGGAGCGGCAGCTTGCCGCGAGAGATGCCCGGCACAAGCGGTACTCGGTAGGAGCGGCGCCCCGCCGCGAATCTCCGCCGCTACTGCAACGCCCAAACCCCGAAGCCGTCGCGGCGACGGCGCCCTTCCTGAGTGTCGCAAGCAGACCCACAGGTGCATCGCCAGTAGTAGGCTAGCCGAAGCGAAAAAACCAAATGTGGCTGTTAGCCCCCCTCTCTCGCCCGCCGGGCGAGAGAGGGGTTGGGGGAGAGAGTGGGCAAAAAAACTACATTCCGACCAAGCCGGGCGCCACCCGCCAACCCCAGGACTAAGCCAGCACCTTCTTCAACCACTCGGCAAACGCCGCACATTCCCACCGATCCATCATCCCAGTGCGCCAGCACAGGTAGTGGGCGTGGGGGCTGGGCACGTTGCCGACAAAGGTATCGCTGCTGCCCAGGCGCACCAAAGAGCCGTTTTCCAGCCAGGGCGCGCCCAACTTCAGGCGCACCAGCGCAATGCCCATGCCCGCAGCCGCGCCGTCGCACATCAGGCCAATGTCGTTGAACTGCGAGCCGTCCACCGGCTCGGGCCAGTCCAGGTGGTGGGCGGCAAACCAGGTGCGCCATGGCTCCAGCGGGCTGCGCAAAAGCGGCTGGTTGAGCAGGTCCTGCGCCACCACAAAAGGCCCGTGCTCGCGCACAAACGCGGGGGAGGCCATGGGCGTGACCACGTCCTTGGTCAGGCAGATGTGCTCCAGATCGGCGTAGCGCCCGGCGCCAAAACGCACCGTCAGGTCGGCGTCTTCGGCCACCACGTCCAAGAGCGGAATCGACACCTGCATCGTGAGGTCAATCTCAGGATAGGCCTCGGTAAATTCGCGCAAGCGCGGAATGACGACCGAGCGGGCAAACGTGGGCGTGACCGCCAGGCGCAACTTGCGCTTGCCTGGTGTCGCGCTGGAACTGGGGAACTTTTGCAAGGTGGCCAGGCCTTCGCGCACATGGGCCAGGTATTCGCTGCCTTCGGTGGTGAGCGAAAAGTCGGCGCGACCAAAGAGCTTGGTGCCAATAATTTGCTCGAGCTGGCGCACCCGGTGGCTTACTGCGCTGGGGGTCACATGCAGTTCTTCCGACGCTTGCGTCACGCTGCGCAGGCGCGCCAAGGCCTCAAAAGTCAACAGGCACTGGATGGGGGGAATGCGGGCGGTACTCATAGGGCGCCACTATAGGCCACTCTCTATAATTTCGGCAGCTTCCGACCCACCTGTTTTTGGGTGCAGTGAAACACCATTTCCCCCACCGGAGCCGCTGTGTCTGATCGTTTCTCGGTATTGCCCCAATACCTGCTGCCCAAAAAGGCGCTCACCTATTTCGCCGGTTGGGTCGCCAGCCGCCGCTGGGGCCGCCTTACCACCCGCCTGATTGCCTGGTTTGTAAAGCGCTACCAAGTCAATATGCCTGAAGCCGCCCAGCCGGAATTGGCAAGCTACGCCTGCTTTAACGACTTCTTTACCCGCGCGCTTCGCCCGGGCGCCCGGCCGCTTGCGCCCAGCACCTGGGTCTGTCCGGTGGACGGCGCCATCAGCCAGTTTGGCGCGATGGCGCACGACCAAATTTTCCAGGCCAAGGGCCATTCTTACAGCAGCACCGCGCTGGTGGGCGGCGACGCGGCGCTGGCCGCGCAGTTTGACGGCGGCGCCTTTGCCACGATTTACCTCAGTCCGCGCGACTACCACCGCATCCACATGCCCTGCGATGGGCGCTTGCGCCGCATGGTGTACGTGCCGGGCGATTTGTTTTCAGTGAACCCGACCACGGCGCGCGGCGTGCCCGGGCTGTTTGCGCGCAATGAGCGGGTGGTGTGCGTGTTTGACACCGACTTTGGTCCCATGGTGCTCACGTTGGTGGGCGCCACCATCGTCGGCAGCATGGCCACGGTGTGGCACGGTGTGGTGAACCCGCCGCGCCTGCCGCAAGTCACCGAGTGGCGTTACGACGAAGGGGTTGTGACCCTGCGCCAGGGCGAGGAAATGGGGCGCTTTTTGCTGGGATCGACCGTGGTGCTGCTGTGGCCTCGCTCCACATTGGACTGGAACCCGGCTTGGCAAGCTGGCGCGCCGGTGCGCTTGGGTGAGGCGATGGGGCAGCGCGCCGCAGCCTGAAAGGCGATCTAAACCGCAGGCGCCCCGGGCACGGCGCACGACGAATCGGCAAACCCGGCTTTTACGCCGGCGTTTT
>CANFNE010000273.1 GCA_947448105.1 Burkholderiales bacterium | reverse complement strand
CGGGCTGGCGTTTGAGGACGAGGTCGCCACCATCAACGCGCTGGTGCCGGTGCTGCAAAGCCAGGGCGCCACCGTCATCGTGGTCTTGATCCACCAGGGCGGGCAGACCACGGCACGCACCGTCCAAGACAAATCGTGCCCCGGCCTGGCCGGCGATATTTTGCCGATTGCGGACCGCCTGAACCCGGCGGTGGACCTGGTGGTCAGCGGCCACACGCACCAAGAATATGTGTGTACCCGGCCCAGCGGCTTGCTGATCACCCAGTCTGGCTTTTATGGACGCTTGCTCACCAAAATTGACCTGCTGATCGACCGCGCGAGCGGCAAAGTGCTGGCCAAGGACGCCAACAACCTGGTGGTCGTGAACGACCAAGGCGTGAAAGACCCGACCGGCAAGCCCGTGGCCCTGCCCGCACAACTAACGACTTTGGCGCCCGACCCCGAAGTCGGCGCGCTGGTGCGTCGCTATGGCGACCTGAGCGCCACCATCTCTGACGCGGTGATTGGGCGCATTGCGGCGCCGCTGGACCGCCAGACCAATCCGGCGGGCGAAAGCACGCTGGGCGCGGTGATTGCCGATGCGTATTTGGTGGGTGCCTCCCGCACGGAGGACGGCAGCCGCCCCGCGCAGATTGCCTTTACCAATCCGGGCGGCATTCGCAGTGACTTGTCGAGCACCTTGTCGGTGAGTTTTGGGCAGTTGTTCAACGTGCTGCCCTTCAACAACACCCTGGTCAGCATGGACCTCACGGGCCAGCAAATCGTGCGCTTGCTCGAGCAGCAATGGGAGCGTGCCTCCAGCCGTGGCGTGGTGATGTCGGTCTCGAACGGGTTCGGCTACACCTGGGACGCAGCGGCACCTGCGGGCGCTGCGCGCGGTCAGGGTCGCCGGGTGCTGCCGGGTTCGCTCACCCTCCACGGTGCGCCGGTGCGGGCGGATACGTCCTACCGGGTCGTTACCAATAGCTTTCTGGCCGACGGCGGCGACGGTTTTACCGTCTTCCAACAGGGAACGAACCGGCAGACGGGAGATGTCGACTCTGCCGTGGTCAAACTCTATTTGCGCATGAAAGGCGTGCTGCCTGTGCCAACGCTGGGGCGCATCACGGCGATCAACCCGTGATTCCAATGTGACCCTCCAAACTCCAGACGCGCCGCGTGTTGCGCGCCGTAGAGCGCGTCCACCTTCCGCCCGACACAAAAATGTCATGCCAGCGTATTACCTTTTGCCCGCGCCTACTTTTCACCACTCGACCCACGGGAAACCACCATGAACTTCAAACGTACCGTCCTTGCCGTTGCCAGCCTGTGCCTGGGCCTGGCCTCCACCGCTTTTGCACAAGAAAAAACCTTCCGCTTGCTGACCTGGGCCGACTATGCGCCCGCAGCGGTCGTCGAGCAGTTTGAAAAAGAATCCGGCTACAAGGTGGAAATCACCTTGTCCAACAATGAGGAAATGATCTCCAAGCTGCGCGCCACGGGCGGCGCCGGTTTTGACCTGGCCCAGCCCTCGCAGGACCGCATTACCGGACCACAAAAAGAATTTGGCATTTACAAGTCCATGGACCTGAGCAAGATCAAGTCCGAGTTGTTCATCCCCTCCATGCTGGAGGCCACCAAAAAGAACACCACGCAAGACGGCAAGGTCTATGGCATGCCCCACATCTGGGGTACGGAGGGCCTGGTGGTCAACACCAAGCTGACCAAGATGACCGACTACACCGACCTGTGCCGCGCCGACGTCAAGGGCAAAGTGTCCATGCGCCTGAAGCGCCCCACCCTGATCTCCTTTGCCTTTGCCGCAGGCAAAGACCCGTTTGCGCTGTACAACGACCCCAAGGCCTATACCGCCTTGATGGAAGAAGTGGGCAAGACCCTGATCGCCTGCAAACCCAACGTCAAGTTCTACTGGGACAACAAAGACCAGTTGCTCAACGGTATGCGCACCAACGAAATCGTGGCCGCGCAGATGTGGGACACCGGCGGCTGGAAGCTCAACAGCGAGATCGCCGACATCCAGTACATCGCTCCCAAATCGGGCGCCACGGGTTGGATTGACACCTTTGCCATTCCCGCCAAAGGCAAGAACGATGCAGCGGCCTACGCGTGGATCAACTTCAATATGCGCCCAGAAATCGCTGCCAAGGTGGCAGGATCGGCCGGCAACTTCACCGCCTCCAAGGGCGCGGATGACTTGACCGCTGGCAAGCTCAAAGAGCAGTTCAAGGCCAGCTTTCCTGAAGCCGCTATCAAGAACATCAAGTGGTACCCCGCAGTACCTGCCGGTCTGGAAGAAATCGAAGGCCGCATCCTGGACCGCGTCAAAGCGGCGCAATAAGGCAAACCGTGGGCGCAGTTTGACTGGCCGGCGCTGTACGCCGTGCCATAAACTGCGCTTGTGATGACCCCGCCCGCCCGTAAGGGCGCTGCGGGTTTTTTATTGCCACGCCTGGAGCCACGCCATGAACGACGAAGAGAAATACATTGCCCGCACCGAGCGCATGCTCACCCGCTGGTCCGGCCAGCGCCTGTCGGTCACGCGCAAGCAGACCACCGAGGGTGACGTGATGCGCCACACGCCGCCTGCGGTGGGCCAACTCGACGCGGAAAACGGCCAGTACCTGGAGCCCGCCCGTCCGTTGCCCGTCCTGGCGCAGTGCGATGTGCTGGTGGTAGGCGCCGGGCCTGCGGGCCTGTCGGCGGCGCTGGCGGCCAAGCGCGCGGGGGCGGACACCATCATCCTGGAGCGCTTTGGTTGCTTTGGCGGCGTGATCACCACCGTGGGCATGGAAACCCTGGCCTGGTACCGCTACGAAGGCACGGTCGAGGGCGAGGGCATTGGCATCGAGATGGAGCGCATCGCAGCGCAAATGGGCGGCTCTATCAAGTGGCCTTACAACGACAGCCAGTGCCTGGACGCAGATTTTTTCAAGGTTGTGGCCGACCGGCTGATTACCGAAGCTGGTGTGCGGCCCGTCCTGCACTGCATGGCGGTGGATGTGATTTTCGAAGAAGGCAGCAATCGCCTCAAAGGAATCATCACCGAAAGCAAGTCGGGGCGCCAGGTGGTGCTGGCCAAGCGCATCATCGACTGCACGGGCGACGCCGACATTGCGCACCTGGCCGG
>CANFNE010000272.1 GCA_947448105.1 Burkholderiales bacterium | reverse complement strand
CATGGAAAACGCGGCGTTGTCGCCCGCGTAGACCAGGTCGCAATGGAACAGCATGGTGGTTCCCACGCCCACGGCCGGGCCGCAAACCGCAGCGATCAAGGGCTTGGGAAACGTGGCCAAGCCGCGCAAAAAGCGAAACACGGGCGCGTCCGGGGTGCTGGCACCGCGGTTCAAAAAGTCGCTGATGTCGTTGCCCGCACTAAAAATCGTGGCGTGGCCCTGGAGGACGACCACGTGCACGCTGGCATCGGTTGCCGCCTGCGCCAAGGCATCGGCGCAAGCGCTGTACATGGCCTGGGTAAAGGAGTTTTTTTTCTCCACCCGGTTCAGGGTGAGGGTCATTACGCCGTCGGCGCTGTCGATCAATACGTCTTGCATGGGGAAAATCTCGGTTTATTCAGGGCGAAACAGGTCAATGTGGGGTCAAGCGCGCGCCTATTCCTTGAAATAGACCAGCTGGTGTGTGGTGGCCAAGGGCACGCCCGCAGCACTCCAGAGGCAGCCGCTTTGGTCAAAAAAGCCGTTGCGAAACACCTGGCCGCGCGCCTGCGCCAGTACAAAGCCGGCGCCTGCCTGGGCCAGTTGGGCGCTGTCGGCGTGGAAATACACCGTCATGGACACGGTACCCGCAGGCGTCCAGCTAGCGCGGCGGCGCCAGACGCGGGGGAAAAAAATGTCGGCAGTGGCTGCCAGCGCGGCAAAGTCCAGCGCGCGGCTCGCGCGATCGCGCACCCAGAGCTGGCTTAGGCTGGCCTCGTGGGGGGGCAGCTCGCTTTCGGAGCCGTCCCACACCTGGGGCAAGCTGCCCGATACGGCACGCATCTCAAAGCGGGTAAACCATTCCACCGACTTGGGCAGGGGCGCCTCGGGCAGCATGTCGGGCGCAGGCACGGCGGGCATGGGCAGGTCGTTGGCGCTCCAGGTATCGCGGCGCTGGGCGGTCATGGCGGTGCCGGTCAAAACGCATTCCACGCTGCCGTCGGCGGCGGTTTGCTGGATCTCAAACACCCAGTGCTGGGTCGAGCGGTTGGTGCGCGCCATGCGCAGCACCAGCCGAAAAGCACCGTCGGCAATGGCGGACACGTAATTGAGGGTGAGCGCCACCGGCGAGCCCAGGCACTTGTCGTGGGCCACGATGGCATGCACCACCGTGGCCGCCGTGATGCCACCAAACGGCCCGACCATATTGGCCCAGGCCGGGCTGGTGGCGCCCAGGTAACTGCCATCGGCCTGGGGCTGCAGTTGCAGTGCAGCGTCAAAGGGGTGCAGGCTCATGCGCCCACCGTCGCGGCTTGGCGCAGGGGTGCGCGGGTGGGGTGCATCATTCGGCGCGAACCCAGGTTTGGGTGCGGCCCAACATGGGCGTGCCCACATAACCGCGCACTTCCATCTTCTTGCCGCCGTCCACCGGGGTCAGGCGCAGGCGGTAGTCGGTGCCGTTTTCGGGGTCGAGGATTTTCCCTTCTTCCCACACGTCTTTGCCTTCGACCTTTTTACCGCCACGGATGATTTCCATGCCGATTTTTGGCTTGCCCTTGCGGTCGTCGGTGCATTTGTCGCAGTTGACTTCGGCATTGGGCTTGGCGTCGAGCGACTTTTCTACCACGCCGGACAGACCGCCGTTTGGGTTGGCAGTGATGCGGATCACGGCTTTGGGCTTTTTGGTCTCGTCATCTATGGTGTGCCACGCGCCCAAGGGGGTCATCTGAGCGTAGGCGAAAGCCGCAAAACCGAACAAACTGGCAGCAAAAAGAACTTTCTTCATAACAATCTCCATGGGTTGAGGGACAGGGACGGGTGACAGCAAAAAGGTTAGGCAAACACCGCGTCGGTGTCCATCAGCACGGCGCTGCCAGCGCGGGCCGTTTGCATCAGGGTGGCGGTCTCGGGGAACAATTTAGCAAAGTAAAAGCGCGCGGTTTGCAGCTTGGCCTGGTAGAAGGGGTCGGTATTGCCCGCCGCGACCTCGCGCAAGGCCACTTGCGCCATGCGGGCCCAAAAGTAGCCAAACACCAGGTGGCCGGCCACGCGCAGGTAGTCCACGGCAGCGGCGCCCACTTCGTCGGGGTTTTGCATGCCTTTCATGCCGATTTCCATGGTGAACTGGGTCATCTGCTCGCCCAGGGTGGCCACGGGAGTGATGAACTCGTGCATGCCGGCGTTGCTGGACTCTTCTTTGGCCAGTGCGCCAATGAGCTTGCCAAACTTGCGCAGCGTGGCGCCTTGGTTGCCCAAAATCTTGCGGCCCAGCAAATCGAGCGACTGGATGGTGTTGGTGCCTTCGTAAATCATGTTGATGCGGGCGTCGCGCACAAACTGCTCCATGCCCCATTCTTTGATGAAGCCGTGGCCGCCAAATACCTGCAAGCACGCCGAGGTGGCCGTCCAGCCGTTGTCGGTGATGAAGGCTTTGACGATGGGCGTGAGCATGGCCAGCATTTCGCCAGCGTCTTTGCGCACTTGCTCGTCGGGGTGGTTGTGCTCTTGTTCGAGCAGCATGGCGCCAAAGCCCTGCAGAGCGCGGCCGCCTTCGGCGTAGGCGCGTGCCGTAAGCAACATCTTGCGCACATCAGGGTGGACGATGATGGGGTCGGCCGCCTTGTCCTTGGCCTTGACACCGGAGAGCGAACGCATCTGGATGCGGTCTTTGGCGTAGGCCAGCGCGTTTTGGTAGGCCACCTCGGTCAGGCCCAAAGACTGATTGCCGACACCCAGGCGGGCGGCGTTCATCATCACGAACATGCCGTTCATGCCCTTGTTGGGCGCGCCCACCATGCTGCCCACGGCACCGTCAAGCACCATCTGGCAAGTGGCGCTGGCCTTGATGCCCATTTTGTGCTCGAGGCCGCCGCAATAAATGCCGTTGCGTTCACCCAGGCTGCCGTCGGCTTGGACCAAGAACTTGGGCACCACAAACAGGCTCACGCCCTTGATGCCAGGAGGCGCGTCGGTGAGGCGCGCGAGCACCAGGTGGACGATGTTTTCGCTCATGTCGTGTTCACCGGCGCTGATGAAAATCTTGTTGCCGGTGATACGGTAAGTGCCGTCGGCTTGCAATTCGGCCTTGGTGCGCATCAGGCCCAGGTCGGTGCCGCAATGGGGCTCGGTCAGGCACATGGTGCCGGTCCATTGGCCGCTGGTCATTTTG
>CANFNE010000271.1 GCA_947448105.1 Burkholderiales bacterium | reverse complement strand
TAGCCCAGTGCCGCCACCAGGGCAGAGGGTGCAGGGGCGGCGTCAAGAATGGAGTCGATTGGCGGATGGTCTTGCATGGTGGTTTCTTGGGTCAAAGGCGGCGTCAATTCCTGCCAAAGGCCGGGGCCGGGCCGCCTGTGGCAGTATCAGGCAATGGCACGCTGTGCCGCACCTGATTTTGCCGCCTCCTGCCTTGCAGCGGCACCCACCGCATATTTGACCGCCTGCACACGGGCACTTTTTCTATGACTGCTTTGAACGTTTTGGGCACTGCGCTGCTGGCCTGCTCCTTTGTCCCGCTGACCGGTTTTTTCCGCGACGGCTGCTGCAACACCGATGACCACGACCAGGGCACGCACGTGGTGTGCGCCCGCGTCACGGCCGAGTTTTTGGCCTATTCGCGCCAGCGGGGTAACGATTTGTCCACGCCCCGCCCTGAATACCGCTTTGTCGGCTTGCAGGCCGGTGACCGCTGGTGTCTGTGCGCCTTGCGCTGGAAAGAAGCCCTGGCCGCGGGTGTGGCACCGCCCGTGCACCTGGAAGCCACCCACGCCAAGGCGCTGGAGATCGTCACCCTGGCGCAGTTGCACGCGCACGCGCTGCCGGCATCGGCCACGCCCGCATGAACCCGCTGCAGCCCAAAAAACTGCTCTTGAGCAAATGGACGGCAGTGGCGCCGGTGGCCAAGAACAAGCATTTCCTGGTGTCCAAAGTCATTGTTTGCGCGCCACCATCGCAGGAAATCGAGGCGATTGAGCTCGAAGCGGTGTTCTCCAAGGCCGTCATCCGCATGGACTGGCGAGCGCTGCGCGACCCGGCCGTGTGGCGCCAGGGCTGGGTGTAGCCCGAGGCCTAAGCCCTTGCTGGCCAAAAATCCAGGAGGAATGCAGAGGGGCGCGGCGCGACCGGCTGCCCCGGGGACGCTCAGCGCTGGGCCAGCGCCTTTTTCACGTCACTGAGCAGCGAAGCGCTGTCAGGGGTGGTCATGCTCGAGTAGCTGTCGATCAGCTTGCCATCACGCCCGACCAGGTATTTGTAGAAGTTCCAACGCGGTGAACCGCCACCGGCCTTGGCCAGTTCCAGAAACAGGGGGTTGGCGTTTTTGCCGCTGACCACCGACTTTTCGAACATCGGGAACTTCACGCCATAGGTGTTGAAGCAAAAGTCGGCAATGTCCTTGCTTTTGCCCGGCTCCTGCTGGCCGAAATCGTTCGAAGGAAAGCCCAGCACCACCAGGCCCTGCGCGCCGTAGTTGGCGTACAGCTTTTCCAGGCCCTCATACTGCGGGGTAAAGCCGCAGTAGCTTGCGGTGTTGACCACCAACAGCACCTTGCCAGCGTACTGGCACAGGTTTTGGGGCGCGTCGTCTTGCAGGCGGTTAAAGGTTTTTTGCAGCAGCGCGGGGCAGGCGGCGGGCGCAGCCTCGGCGGCCTGCGTTGGTCCGGCCAACAAGGACCCGAGCAGCGCGCCCAGCGCGATAAAACGGAAAACAGCCACAGCGGCGGTCAAGGGGGAGCCAGCGGCTAATCAGTGGTAAACCGCTGGCCCTTAGGCCATGGATACCGCGATGAAGGCCAGCAAGAACATCAGCACGGCGCCTGCGAGGGGCAAGACGATGGGCATCATGGGCACAATTTCTTCCACCACGTCGTGGGAAGCGGCGTGGTCGCCATCGTGGGGGGCTGCGTGCGGAGCGGACATGGGCAATGCTTTCAATAAACAAAAGGCGCCCAAAAGGGGCGCGTTGCCGAGAGATTTTACCCACAAGCCTGAAAAACGACCGCTTTCAAGCCGCAAACACAGCCTTTGCACGCCCCAAGCCGCTGACGGGCGCTCTTTTGGGCGCGCTTTTTGTATCTTTTTGTAAATTTTTCGACTTGTCTGTCAACCGCACCCCAGGCTGGGGCGTGATAGAGGGGCGCAAGCAAACACATCGCTGGCTTGCTTGGTTCTCCTAACCCTGACGTATATGCAAAAAACACCGATCGCAATGCCCGAAAAAGGCACGTACAAGTGGCAGTTGTTCAGTTACTGGTCGGACGAATACCGCCAGACCCGGGCGGACCATTCGGCCTACATCGCCCTCAATTTCGCGGGCGCTCTGGATGTGTGCCGCACCAAACTGCAGGCGCTGATGCAGCACCACAGCCAGCATGCCAGCGACGCGGCCTGCGGCGAGCGCCACCACCGCGCCATGCAGCGCCTGCAAAACACGCTCAGCGGCGCCGCTATGGCCTACGAGAGCAATTTCCAGCGCCATTGACGCCGGACGCGGGCGGCGGCCGGCCCGGCCAGCCCCGCACTTTTTGGACGCCGGCCCGCGCGAACCGGCTCCTTCCCGACCTCCCAAGTCCCTCAGGCGCTCAGCGCTACCACCCGCAGCACTTCGTGTGCGTAGGCTTCGAGCTTTTTCACGCCCATGCCGCTGATGCCTTGCAAGTCGTCCAGCGACTGCGGCGCACGTTGGGCAATCGCCGCCAGCGTGGCGTCGTGAAAAATCACATAGGCAGGTAAATTGTGTTCGCGCGCCACCTCGGCGCGCCAAGCCTTGAGTTCGGCGTAGCGCTGTAAGGCCACGCCGTCGAGATCAATGGGCGCCTTGACGCTGCTGCCCGCGCGCAGGGTTTTGCCTTTTGCCGCCTTAGGCAAAGACACCGATTCGCGCAGGCGCACCTGCAGCTCACCTTTCAAAATTGCGCGCGACTGCTCGGTCAGCACCAGGGTGTTGAAGGCTTGCACATCGACCATCACCGCGCCCATGGCCAACAGCTGGCGCAGCACGCCGCGCAGTTGCAGCTCGCTCAAATGCGCGCCCACGCCAAAGGTGCTCAGGCGCTCGTGGCCGTGCTGGGCTACTTTTTCGGTCTTTTTGCCGCGCACGATGTCCATGAGCTGGCCCGCGCCAAAGCTGATGCCGCTGAGCTTGTGGATGCGGTAAATCGTGGACAAGAGCATTTGCGCGGCCTGGGTGCCGTCCCACACGGCCGGCGGGCTCAGGCAGTTGTCGCAATTGCCGCAGGGCTGGCTGGCTTCGCCAAAATAAGCCAGCAAGCGAGTGCGCCGGCAGTCGATGGCCTCAGCCAAGCCCAACAGCGCCTCGAGCTTGCCGCGCATAGCCTGCTTGAATTCTTCTTCTGCCGGGCCCTCGTCAAT
>CANFNE010000270.1 GCA_947448105.1 Burkholderiales bacterium | reverse complement strand
GAGTTTGCCGTCGGGCTTGGGGTAGTCAATCGGCTTGCACTGGGCGGCCGGCTTGAGGTATTCGTGGTCGGCCTTGTCGCGGCGCAAGGTCCAAGGAATGTGGCCGCGCAACACAAACTGCTCGAAGCCGTTCATGAGGGTGGCAACGGTCAGGCCGTGCTTGAACCAGTTTTTGAAGTTGCGGTCTTTGTTGAGCTCGGTATGCAACCAGCTCTTCTCAAACGCCTCGGGGTAAGCGGCCAGTTCGTCGTGCTGGCGCCCTGCCACCACGGCTTCAAACGCGGCCTCGCCAGCCAGCATGCCGGTCTTGATGGCGGCGTGGCTGCCTTTGATGCGGCCTACGTTCAGGTAGCCCGCATTGCAGCCCACCAGTGCGCCGCCGGGGAACACGGTTTTGGGCAAGGAGTTCAGCCCGCTGGCGTTGATGGCGCGCGCGCCGTACGACAGGCGCTTTGCCGTCACTTCGCCCTTGTCGTTCTCGAAGTAATAGCGCACATTGGGGTGGGTTTTCCAGCGCTGCAGCTCTTCAAACGGGCTCAAGTAGGGGTTGGTGTAGCCCAGGCCTGTAACGAACCCGAGCGCCACTTTGTTGCCTTCAAGGTGGTACAAAAATGCGCCGCCGTAGGTGTCAGAAGCCATGGGCCAACCGGCGGTGTGCATCACAAAACCGGGCTGGTGGCGGCTGGGGTCAATTTCCCACAGTTCTTTGATGCCAAGGCCAAAGCTTTGCGGGTCGCGCCCGGCGTCGAGTTGGTATTTGGCGATCAGCTGCTTGCCCAGGTGGCCGCGTGCGCCTTCGGCAAACACGGTGTACTTGCCCAGCAGTTCCATGCCGAGCTGAAAGCTGTCCATGGGCTCGCCGTCTTTGCCAATGCCCATATTGCCGGTTGCCACGCCTTTGACCGCCCCGTCCTCGGTGTACAGAATTTCAGCACCGGTAAAGCCCGGGAAAATTTCCACGCCCAGCGCCTCGGCTTGCTCGGCGAGCCACTTGGTCACGGCGCCCAGGCTGACGATGTAGTTGCCGTGGTTGTCGGCAAACGGGGGCAAGACCATATTGGGCACGCGAAAGCCGGATTTTTCGCCCAAAAACACATAGGCGTCGTCGGTGACGGGCTGGGTCAGGGGCGCGCCCAGCGCTTTCCAGTCAGGAATCAGCTCGCTCAGGGCCTTGGGGTCCATGATGGCACCCGACAAGATATGTGCGCCTGGCTCCGAGCCTTTTTCCAGCACCACCACCGACACGTCTTTGCCCTTTTCAGCGGCGAGTTGCTTGACGCGAATGGCCGTGGCCAGGCCGCCGGGGCCGCCGCCAACGACTACCACGTCGTATTCCATCGACTCACGGGGTCCGAACTGGGCCAGTATTTCTTGGTTTTTCATGAAGGTCTCGCTGGATAATGAAGGCGATCGCGGTGCGCCCCGGGGTGCGCGGCGTAGGGGCCCAACCCTATCGCCGCTCGGCGTAAAGGGTTGGATTTTATTCTTTCACGTACACGCGCAATCCATCTATTTGTATTTACTTTTTTTGAAAGAACCAAGCCATGGCCTATGAAATCGACCTTTCCGGGCGCGTCGCCTTTGTCACTGGCGCCAGTGGCGGCCTGGGCGCACAGTTTGCCAAAACGCTGGCCCGCGCCGGTGCAGCGGTGGTATTGGCCAGTCGCCGACAGGACAAGCTCAAGGCCTTGCGTGCCGAAATTGAGGGCGAAGGCGGCAGTGCCCACACGGTCGAGCTCGATGTGACCGACCATGCCTCCATCAAAGCCGCTGTTGCCCGCGCTGAGACCGAGGTGGGGCCCATCGACATTCTGGTCAACAACTCAGGCGTGAGTACCACCCAGCGCTTGCAAGACGTGGCGCCTGAAGACTTCGACTACGTATTTGGCACCAATACCAAAGGTGCCTTTTTCGTGGCGCAAGAGGTGGGCAAACGCATGCTGGCCCGCGCCAAAGGCACGGCGCCTGGCGGCTTTACCGGCGGGCGCATCGTGAACATCGCGTCCATGGCCGGCCTGCGGGTGCTGCCGCAAATCGGCGTGTACTGCATGAGCAAGGCCGCCGTCATCCACATGACAAAAGCGATGGCGGTGGAATGGGGCAAATTCGGCATCAACGTCAACGCCATTTGCCCCGGCTACATCGACACCGAAATCAACCACGCCCACTGGGAAACCGAAGGCGGCAAAAAACTGGTGCAAATGCTGCCGCGCAAACGCATCGGCCACCCGCAAGATCTGGACGCCCTTTTGGTGATGCTGTGTTCGGACCAAAGCCACTTTATCAATGGTGCCGTGATCGCCGCAGACGACGGCTTCGCCGCCTGATCGTCGGGCGCGACCGAAGCAGCCATGAAAAAGGCCGCGCCCACCCGAGGGTGGCGCGGCCTTTTTTGTCTCTGAATGGCTGAGCGACTTAGCGCGGTGCCAGGCGAATAGCGCCGTCCAAGCGAATCACTTCGCCGTTGAGCATGTCGTTCTCGAAAATATGCTGGGCCAGCTTTGCGTAATCCTGCGGCGTGCCCAGGCGCGAAGGGAAAGGGACGCTGGCGGCCAGCGAATCTTGCACTTCCTGGGGCATGCCAAACATCATGGGCGTACCAAAAATGCCGGGTGCAATCGTCATATTGCGGATCCCGTTGCGCGCCAGATCGCGGGCAATCGGCAGCGTCATGCCCACAATGCCACCTTTGGAGGCGCTATAAGCGGCCTGTCCAATCTGGCCGTCGTACGCTGCCACGGACGCGGTGGAAATCATCACACCGCGCTCGCCGGTGGCTTCGGGCTCGTTCTTGCACATCGCGTCAGCGGCCAGGCGAATCATGTTGAAGCTGCCCACCAGGTTGACCGTAATGCACTTGGTAAACACGCCCAGGTTGTGCGCGCCGTGCTTGCCCACGGTCTTTTCTGCGGGGGCAATGCCGGCGCAATTGACCAAGCCCATGAGTTTGCCCATGGAAACCGCTTTTGCGACCACGGCCTGGCCGTCGGCTTCGTTGCTTACGTCACATTTGACAAAGGCGCCGCCAATCTCAGCCGCGATGGCTTCGCCTTTTTCGGCCTGCATGTCGGCAATCACCACGACACCACCATTGGCACTGAGCATGCGCGCCGTACCTTCACCGAGCCCCGACGCACCACCGGTGACGATAAATACTTTTCCTGCAATTTCCATGGAATGCTCCCGCTCTGTGTG
>CANFNE010000269.1 GCA_947448105.1 Burkholderiales bacterium | reverse complement strand
TGCAGCAAGGCCTGGCGCAGTTGGGTGAAGAAGGCGCGATTCAGGTGTTCAAGCCCGAGATGGGCGGCAATATGCTGCTGGGTGCCGTGGGCCAACTTCAGTTTGAAGTGGTGCAGCACCGCTTGAAGGGCGAGTACGACGCCGACATTCGCTTAGAGGGCTGCCAGTACACCGGCGCGCGCTGGATTACCGCCGACACGCCCAAAGAGCTGCAAGATTTTGTCAACGCCTACCCCCAGCGCATGGCGCGTGACGCGGCCAACACGCTGGCCTATTTGTGCACCAGCCCGTATGACGTGCGTCTGGCGCAAGAGCGCTTTCCCAAAATCCACTTCCACCCGCTGCGCGAGCACGCAGGCCTGGCGCTGGGCAGCGCGGGTTAAGCCGGAGACCCGCTGTGCGCACCGCATCGCGCCAGGGTTTGCTGGCGATTTTTGGCTCGACGCTGTTCCAGCTCACGGGCATTTTTATGCTCTCGCCGCTGCTGCTGTTGCTGCTGCGCCGCGCCGAGGTGTCCAACACCGTGGCAGGGCTGTTTGCGGCTACCTCGTGGCTGGGGATCTTCATCATCACGCCGTTTGCTTCGCAGCTCACGCGCCGCGTTGGGCGCAGGCGGGCGCTGTGGCTGGCGTCTACCGTGCCGCTGGCCACCGCCTTTGGCTTTTTGCTGACCACGCGGCTGGAAGTCTGGTTTGCGCTGGAGCTGTGCGCCAGTGTGGCCGGGGGCCTGCGCTGGGTGCTGGCAGAGTCATTCATTGCCGAATTCACCCCGCCCGACCAGCGCGGCCGCTTTATTGGCGCCTACGCCACCATGATTGGCCTGACGTTTGTCGTGGGCCCGGCGCTCTTGGCCTGGCTGGGCGACGGCAGCCCGTATGCGCTGTGGGTGGTGATTGGCTTTTTGGTGGTGGGCCTGGCGTGGACGGCGCTGGTGCCGCGCACGCCGCCCGAACACGACGCCGACTCGGCCAAGGTCGGCTTTGCCGGCCTGTGGCACGCGGTAGCAGCGCACCCGGTGATCATGCTGGCGGGATTTGTGGGCGGCTTTTTTGAACTTGGCCTGGCGTCCATCTTGCCGCTGTATGGCCTCACCTTGGGGCTGCCCACGGGCGCAGCCACCTTGCTGGTGTCAATAAGCGGCCTGGGCGGCATGTTGCTGGCGTTTCCGGCGGGCATGCTGATCGACCGACTGGCCAACCCGGCGCAGGGCAGGCGCACGCTCATGCTGACGCTGGTGGCGATGCTGCTGGCGGCGTCCTTTGTCCTGTTCGGCGTGCAAAACGCGTCTTGGCTGATGTGGCCGATCGCCGCCGTATGGGGTGCCGCCGGCGGCAATTTGTACACGCTGACCATGACCGACATCAGCAGCCGCGAGCGCGGCATCACCCTGGTCAACAGCACGGCGGTGCTGGTGCTGGCCTATACGTTGGGTGCGCTTATGGCATCGTCCGTGTCCGGTGCGCTGATTGACGCCTCGCCCTGGCTGGGTTTTCCGCTGGTCTTGGTGCTGGTGGCGGGGCTGGCGACTGCAGTGCTGGTGCGGGCGCGGCGCAGGCGGGAGATTTGATTTCGACGTTATGGCTGTGTTTCCCACTCTCTCCCCCAACCCCTCTCTCGCCCAGCGGGCGAGAGAGGGGGGCTAACAGCCACATTTGGTTTTTTCGCTTCGGCTAGCCTTCTACTGGCCGTATGCGCAGCCGCGCGTGCGGGTGAAATGGCGGCACGCTAAATCTCTACAGTCGCAGCCAGTGGTGCCCTAGCCGAAGCGAAAAAACCAAATGTGGCTGTTCGCTCCCCCTTTCTACCCCGCTGGGGTGGAAAGGGGGCCGGGGGGATAGGGGGGAAGCACACCCAACGCACCCCAATATCCAAGGTCCTTACCCAAACGCCTGCACCACATTGACCGCGTTAACCCCCACCGCGTCCACCGCATACCCACCCTCAAACACCAGCACCGTGGGCAAGTCCACAGCGGCCAGGCGCTCGCCCATGCGCAGGTAGTCGTCGCTTTGCAGCGCAAAGCCCGAGATCGGGTCGCCCGCAAACGTATCCACCCCCAGCGACACCACCAGCGCCTGTGCGCCAAAGCGGCCCATCGCCGCCAGCGCCACTTCCAGGGCGTCGGACCATTCGGGGTAAGCGGTGCCGCGCGGCATCGGCAAATTGAGGTTGGCGCCCTCGCCCGCGCCCAAGCCGGTCTCGTCGGCGTGGCCCAGAAAGAAAGGGTATTCGGTGCGCGGGTCGCCGTGCAGGCTGGCAAAGAACACGTCCGGGCGGTCATAAAAAATGGCCTGCGTGCCGTTGCCGTGGTGGTAGTCCACGTCCAAAATCGCCACGCGCTCGAAGCCGCTGTTGCGCAGGTGCTGCGCGGCCAGCGCGGCGTTGTTCAGAAAACAGTAGCCACCAAAAAAGTCTGCGCCCGCGTGGTGGCCGGGCGGGCGGCTCAGGGCGAAGGCAGCGCGCGCGCCATGCGCAATCTGGTCCGCAGCGCTCAGGGCGCATTCGGCCCCGGCACGCGCAGCCACCCAGGTGCCGGAGGTGAGCGGCGAACCGGCGTCAAACGAATACAGGCCCATGCGCGCGGCAAAGTTATCCGGCTCCACATCCGTGCGAAAACCGCGCGTGGGCCACACGCTGGGCAGCGCGTCGTGCGCAGCGTTGGAAGGGTCGATGGCGACCCACTGGTCCCAGGCGGTCTCCAGAAACCTCAGGTAGCGTGGGCTGTGGATGGATTCGAGCGCAGCGGCGTCGAAGGGCAGTGGATTGCGCACCTCGCCCAACTGGCGGCGCTGCAACTCTGCCAGCACGTGGTCGGCGCGCGCGGGCACTTCGTGGCAGGGGACGAGGGCACCACGGTACATCTCGAACTGGCCCTGGTGCAGGGCGTGGTGGGGGTTGTAGAAGGTGATCATTCGATGGTGCTTTCAGTCAGGTCTGCGGCGATCAGCTTGAACTGCTCCAGTGCGGCTTGCAGGTCTTCGACGATTTCAAGCGCTATGACGCCGGGTGCGGGTAGGTTGTCGCTATCGGCCAAGGAGTCGTCCTTGAGCCAAAAAATATCCAGGCTGGTTTTGTCCCGCGCCACCAGCTCGTCGTAGCTGTACGCGCGCCAACGCCCCTCCGGGCTGCGGCCTTTGGCGAGATCAATCTCAGCCGACCAGGTAGCCTGCCGCTGGTGGCGGTTGCCAGCCTGGTACAGCGCCACAAACTCGC
>CANFNE010000268.1 GCA_947448105.1 Burkholderiales bacterium | reverse complement strand
GTCGAAACCGGACAGTGGTAAACCTTGAACGAGACCCCCATGAACGCTATTTGGACCGAACCCGACCTGGCCCCGCCGCCGCTCAAAGTACCGCCTGCAGCGCAAGGTGACACGCGCGAAGCGGCGCAACGCGCCGCCCATGAGACGCACAAACTGGAAAAACGTCTGTGCCGCCAGGTGGGCCAAGCCATCATGGACTACCACATGATTGAAGAAGGCGACCGCGTGATGGTCTGCGTGTCCGGCGGCAAAGACAGCTACGCCATGCTCGATTTGCTGCTGAAGATGCAGCAGCGCGCGCCCGTGAACTTTGAGTTGATTGCCGTCAACCTCGACCAAAAGCAGCCCGGTTTTCCTGACCACATCTTGCCGGCCTATTTGAAGCAGCTCGGCGTGCCCTTTCATATCGAGACGCAAGACACTTACAGCATCGTCAAGAAGGTCATTCCCGAGGGCAAAACCATGTGCAGCCTGTGCAGCCGTCTGCGCCGGGGCATTTTGTACCGCGTGGCAGACGAGCTCAAGGTGACCAAAATCGCGCTGGGCCACCACCGCGACGACATCTTGCAAACCTTCTTTTTGAACATGTTCTTTGGCGGCAAGCTCAAGGGCATGCCGCCCAAGCTGGTGAGCGACGACGGCGGCCACATCGTGATCCGCCCGCTGGCCAACGTGGTCGAAAAAGACCTGGTGCGCTGGGCCGAACACCGCGCCTTCCCCATCATCCCCTGCACCCTGTGCGGCAGCCAGGAAAACCTGCAGCGCAAGCAAATCGGCAACATGCTGCGTGACTGGGAAAAGCAACACCCCGGCCGCATCGAGAGCATGTTCACCGCCCTGCACAACGTGGTGCCCTCGCACCTGATGGACACCGGCCTGCACGACTTTGAGGCCGTGCGCACCACCGGCGTGGCCGAGCCCGAGGGCGACATGGCCTTTGACCAGGAATCGTTTTCCATGCCCCAGCTGGCCGGTCTGCCCCTGCGGGTCGTGTAAGGCAGCACCGTGCACACCGCTGCCACTGCACCACGCATACCTGCAGCAAGCGTGCGCGTTTTGTTGCTGTGCTGGCTGGCGGGTTTGACCCTGGGGCTGAGCGCCTGCGCCAGCACGCGGGTGGTTGACAGCGAAGTGCGCAGCTTTAGCGGCAGCGTGGCGGCTACCACCCCCGCCAGCTACCGCTTTGACCGCCTGCCCTCGCAAACGGGAGACGACCGGGCCCAAGCCGCCCAAGAACGCTTGGAGGCGCTGGCCGACGCCGCCTTGGCCGACGTGGGCCTGACGCAAAGCGACAGCAACACCCGGTACCTGGCGCAAATCAGCGCCACGGTGGAGCAGATTGCGCGCACACCGGTGCGTAGACCCTTTATGCCATTTGCGCCTTTTTCGCCTTTTTCGCCTTTTCCACCTATGGGCATGGGTGGCGTAGGGGGCTTTCACCAGGCACCGCTGGGATTTGGCACAGGCATGGAGCCACCCTGGAGCCGCTACCTCGTGCACATCGTGCTGCGCGACGCCAGTACCGGGCAAGTGGTGTTTGAGAGCGCGGCGCAGCACACGGGCCCGTGGGCGGACGCTGCCAACATCGTGCCCGCCGTGCTGCGCGCCGCCTTGCGCGACTACCCCAACACGGCGCCCCAGGGAAGCACGGTGCGCGTGGAAGTCGGGCCGCAAGGGCTGACCGACCTGCCATGACCCGACCCACTGCGGCGCCGGTGCGCATTACCGCGGTACGCCATGGCGAAACCGCCTGGAACGCGGACACGCGCATCCAGGGACACACCGACATTGGCCTGAACGCCCACGGCCACTGGCAGGCGCAGCAACTCGGCGCAGCTTTGGCCGCACACGGCCTGAACCACATCTATTCCAGCGACCTGGCACGCGCCCACCACACCGCCCTGGCGATTGCCGCACATGCTGGCATGGCGTCGCACACCGTTACCCTGGACGCGGGCTTGCGCGAACGCTGCTTTGGCGTGTTTGAAGGCCACACCCACGCCGAGATTGAGGCGCAATGGCCGCACGAAGCGCTGCGCTGGCGCCAACGTGTACCCGACTGGGCTCCCAACGGCGGTGAATCGCCCCTGCAACTGCGAGAGCGCGTGGCGCAGACCGTAAATCAGATTGCGGCGCGCCACCCCGGCGAGCACATTGCTGTGGTCGCCCACGGCGGCGTGCTCGACATGCTCTACCGCCTGGCCACAGGGCAAGAGGTGAACGCGGCACGCACCTGGGAGCTGGGCAACTGCGCCATCAACCGCCTGCTGTGGACGCCCCAAGGGTTAACCCTGGTGGGTTGGGCCGACACGGCCCACCTCGAAGCCGCCGCGCGCGACGAAACCACCATCTGATCCCACAGCCAAAGCCGCGCGCGGGTCTGCGCGCGCGCCCTTGCCACCAAAACGCGGGTGACACAAGCGCGTTTATCAATGCACTTATATTCGGGATTTGTTGAAATTGCTTTAATCAAAGGAAACACCATGCAACTTGGAATGATTGGCTTGGGTCGGATGGGCGGAAACATTGTTCGGCGCCTGTTGCGCGGCGGTCACAGCTGCGTGGTGTTTGACACCAACGCCGCCAGCGTGGCGCAACTCGCCCAAGAAGGCGCCACCGGCAGCCAGGACATGGCGCACCTGGTGGCACAAATGCCCGCTCCCCGCGCGGTGTGGGTCATGTTGCCGGCCGGCCCCATTACCGAAGCCACGGTCACCCAACTCGGTGAACTGCTGCAACCGGGTGACACCATCATTGACGGGGGGAACTCCAATTACCAGGACGACGTGCGCCGCGCGCAGGCCATGGCCGCCAAGGGCATCCGCTATATCGACGTCGGCACCAGCGGCGGCGTCTGGGGCCTGGAGCGCGGCTACTGCATGATGATTGGCGGCGACAAACCAGCTTTTGACCACCTGGAGCCCCTCTTCAAAACCCTGGCGCCCGGCATCGGCACCATCGAAAAAACCCCGGGCCGCGAAAACCGCCAGTCCACCGCCGAACACGGCTACCTGTACACCGGCCCGGCCGGCTCGGGCCACTTTGTGAAGATGGTGCACAACGGCAGTGAATACGGCCTGATGCAGGCCTACGCCGAAGGCCTGGACATTCTCAAAGGCGTGAACCAGAACAGCATTCCGGCCGAGCGCCGTTACGACCTGAACCTGGCCGACATCACCGAGTTGTGGCGCCGGGGCAGCGTGGTCTCGTCTTGGTTGC
>CANFNE010000267.1 GCA_947448105.1 Burkholderiales bacterium | reverse complement strand
TCGGGCTCAATTCCATGAATATGGCCGTTTACCTGAACCATTCCAAAACGCCCAACGTGGTTTACAAGAAAAACGGCCAGCTCAACACCCTGCGCGCCATTAAAAACGGCGAAGAGCTGATGATGGACTACGACATCAATTTCGGCGCAGTCCACACTTTCAATTAGAAAAACCGACGAAACCCCGCTTCCGTCATTGCGATCGAAGCGCGGCAACCCCCGCCCCGTCATTGCGATCGAAGCGCGGCAACCCCTGCCCCGTCATTGCGAGCGAAGCGCGGCAATCCAGATTTTGAGGTCTGAGCTTTGGATCGCCACGTCGCTACGCTCCTCGCCATGACAGGGGCTTTGGCGTCCGCGCCTCAGTCCGCCGCTGGGCGGTAAATCTGGTTCCACTCCGAGGGTTTGAAATCGGTGTGCAGGGGCGATGTCAGGTCCAGGGCCAGCGGGTGCTGCGGGTCGGTCATCGCCAGGCCGTAGATGGGCTCGAAATCGGTCACAAACAGCGCTTTGTAGCCGTAGTCGCCCACAGGGCCCAAGTTGTAGTACTTGTAGCCGTGCTTGGCCGTCCAGCGCGCCGCCAGCAAGCAGGCGTAAATGCCGGGTGAACGGTTTTTGTAGTCGGTGTTCCACTGGCAAAAGCTGCCGTAGACCTGGTCGCGCTCGGGCAGGATGATGGACACGTCGGTCAGCACCAGGTCGCCGTTGTCGGCGTGCACTTGCAGCACCAGCACTTCCAGGTGGCGCACGTAGTCCACAAAACCCTCAATCTCTTGCGCGTGGATCTCGTAGGCGTCAAAGTGCTCGCTGCCCAGCGCAAAAATCAGGTCGGCCGTTACGTCTTTGCCGGCAATCAATTGCTCGGTGACTGTGAAGTGCTTGTTGAGTTTGTCCAGTTCCTTGAACTTGCGCGCGCGCCGCTCGTCTTGCCAAAACGCTTCAGAGCCTGCGTGCACCAGTCCATATTTGTCATTGATCGGTACGCCATAGGGGCCCTCAGGCGGAAGCGCATAGACGATAAAGGGCTTGCGCGCGGTGGCCAGCATCTCGGGCGTCACGTCGATATAGGGGCACAGCGCGTCCCAGCGGCTGGTGTAGTACTGGGTTTCTTCGTGAAAGCTCTCCACGCACAGGTTGTCGGGCGTCCAGCTTTGGTAGGCCAGGGTTTGCACCGGTGCCTCGCCCGAGGTGTTCGCCCAGCCCGCGCTGTGGTGGACGCTGGCGTCGGCGCCCGGGGAATGAAAGTCGCTGCTCATGCCCGTCCTTTCTTGGCTTCCTCATCGCGCCACAGTGGCGCCAGGTCAAAGTAATAGGAGTCAATGCGGTAATTCGCACGCAAAAAGAAGGGGTCGGTCGCGGCCAGGGCGTCCAGTCCTTCGCTCATTTGCCGGAGGTGCTGTGCAGCCTCGCTGGCCGGGTCTTGCAACTGGCTTTGGTAAGCCGGCATCAAAGGGCAATCGGTGTCGAAGAAAAAGGCCTTGGTTTTTGGATTGAACGCCAGTGGATACAGCTTGCAGCTAAATGGTTTGGCGTCTCCCAGCGTGCAACCGGTGTCGCCCAGGTGTTCGCAACTGCTCTCAATGCAGACGCCCCCCAGGCCTTTTTTCTCTTGCTTGGTCAGCGTCACTTCCAGCGGCGGAAAACCGGGGTCCACGTGGCAGCAGCGCTGGCACTGCGCGCAGTGGTCAAACAGCATGGGCTGCTCCGGCGCGTGCGCTGCCTTGTTGCGCACGAAACAAGTCCTTATTCGGGTGGAGATCCAACATAGAAATTCTTGTGGTTAGGGATTCGCGAAAACGGAGCAAGTATCCATGATATTCAGTTTTTTAAAACGATTTAATTGATTCTGTTCTTTGTGCAGAAAGAGTTGGTTATTTCGCAAACTCGGAGGCTTGCTTTTAAGTTATCAAATAAATAATAATTTAAGAAAAATTGAATGAATTTTCCGAATGCCTGTCACGCTCAATACCTCCGAAATCCGCCACCGCGCCCACCACTTTTCCAAGGAATTTGCCAGCGCGCATTACGAACTGGGTGAGGCGCAAAACTTCATCCGCGGCCTGTGCGATGTGTTTGGTTTTTCCAACAAGCGCCTGGTGAGTTTTGAGCAGCGCGTCAAAAAGTGCGACGGCCGACGTGGGCGCATAGACGGCTTTTATCCCGGCAAGCTGCTCATCGAGATGAAGTCGCGCGGCGAGAAACTCGACGTGGCTTACCAACAGGCCATGGACTACCTACCCGGCCTCTCCGACGCCGAGCTGCCCGATTACGTGCTCGTCAGCGATTTTGCGCACATGCACCTGCACACGCGTGACGGGCGCACGCCCGCGCTGTGCCACACGCTGGCGGACTTTAGTGAGCACCTGGATTCGTACCTGTTTTTGGCGGGCTACGAATCGCAGGCGCAACAAGACCAAATTGCCGTGGACGAGAGCGCCGCGCGCCACATCGCCCAGCTGCACGACGCCATGCGCGACGGCGGCTACACCGGCGTGGATTTGCAGCGCTACCTGGTGCGCTTGCTGTTTTGCCTGTTTGCCGAAGACACCGGTATTTTCGAGCGCGCAGGCAGCTTTGGCCGCTACCTGCGCCAACACACCCGCGAAGACGGCTCGGACCTGGACGGCGCGCTGCAAAACCTGTTTGACGTGCTCAACCGCGCGCCCGCGCTGCGGCCTAAAAACCTGCCGCTCGAGCTGGCCGGTTTTCCGTATGTCAACGGCAGCGTGTTTGACGGACAGCTGGCGCGCTGCTACTTCAACAGTGCGGCGCGCAGTGTGCTGCTGCATTGCGCCGAGCACTTTGACTGGGCGCAGATCAGCCCGGCCATTTTTGGTTCGCTGTTTCAGGCCGTCATCCACCACGACAACGAAGGCGTGATCGGCAAAAGCAGCAAGCGGCGCGAGCTTGGCGCCCACTACACCAGCGAGACCAATATTCTGCGCGTGCTGGGCCCGCTGTTTTTGGACAGCCTGAAAGCCGAGCTGCACGCCGCGCGCGGCCCCGGCGGAAGCGTGGCGCGCCTGCACCAACTGCTGGCACGCCTGCGCAATATCAACTGCTTTGACCCGGCGTGTGGCTGTGGCAACTTTTTGGTGATTGCCTACCGGGAAATCCGCCGCATGGAACTGGACGCCGTCGAAGCCTTGCAAACCATTGAGAGCCGCAGCCGGGGCCTGAGCGACACGCTGGACGTCAAAGAATTTGGCTACATCCAATGCGACGTGCACCAGTTTCATGGCATTGAGATCGAACCCAGCGC
>CANFNE010000266.1 GCA_947448105.1 Burkholderiales bacterium | reverse complement strand
TCGCAGATGCAATATGTGCGATCGACAAACGTGACGGCGCGGTAGCAAAGCGGTTATGCCCCGGATTGCAAATCCGGTTAGTCCGGTTCGACTCCGGACCGCGCCTCCAAATTTAATCCCTGTACCTTGCCTTGTGCTTCGGTGTCCAGACATTCTGGGCCACAATAGAGCCAAGAGCCCGAGTGGTGAAATAGGTAGACACATCGGACTTAAAATCCGCCGCTTCGTGAATAACGGGCGTACCGGTTCGATTCCGGTCTCGGGCACCAACACTAACTCCAATGGGATGTAAAACAGGGCCTTCGGCTAACTCCCAACCTGACTTTACATGTCCTCTTCGCTGCCCATGCCACGCTACAACACACCTTTTGAGATCCACGTTCATGGGCAACTTGCCTTGCGCCCGGACGTTGGCTTTGATGCAATTCAAGACGCACTGAAACCCCTCTGGAAATACGCTGGCGCCCGCAACCTGGCGGATGCCGCCGCAAGCGCCTACGAGGACGAGCCGGGAATCACGTTTGCGTCGGATGAACACCTGTTGCAAATGTGCTGGACCGTGGCTGGTGATGACGATTTCCGCCAAGTGTTGGACGAGGTCTGCATGAACCTCAATGAGGTCGCCGCTGTGGGCGCTGCGATTGAAGTCACTTTTTACGACACCGATTTTGACGACGAAGACGAGCAGGCTCCTGAGGGTGAGTCGCGTGACGACTTTGTCATGCTGTTCGTGGGCCCCAACCCGGCTGCAATCATGCAGGTGCAGCGCGACTTGTTGGTCCAAGACGTCGTCAGCATGATGGAACGCCATTTTGACGGCGCTGAACTCGGCGGCGTCGTAGCCGAAGTGGACAAGCTCTTTGCGCAACGCTTTGACGCCTTGGTGAGCTCGCTAGAAATAGGAAAGCCACCGCGCGGACCGGGCGGTGGCTTTGGCAGTGGCCACGGGGGCGGGCGTAAACCGCGCCACCTGCACTGAAGTTAATTTAGACGACCCGTACAAGAGGACCCGTAGCGCCGTGGGCGCGCTACAGACCTCTCTTGACGTCCTTGGCTCAGCAGCCCCGGGTAATGGGCATTTCTACTTCTTTCGGATTCACGGCGTACTTGCCCAACTCCAGTTTGGCAATCGCGTTGCGGTGCACTTCGTCCGGACCGTCCGCAAAACGCAAGGTGCGTGCGCTGGTGTAGCTGTAGGCCAGCGGGAAATCACCGCACATGCCACCGCCGCCATGCACTTGCATGGCCCAGTCGATCACCTCGCAGGCCATGGTGGGCGCCACCACCTTGATCATTGCGATTTCGTTCTTGGCGTATTTGTTGCCACCCAGGTCCATCATCCATGCCGCTTTGAGCGTCAGCAGGCGTGCCATATCAATCTTGCAGCGCGCGTCGGCGATGCGTTCTTGCGTCACGGTTTGGGCGGCAATGGGCTTACCGAAAGCCACCCGTGAAGACGCGCGTTTGCACATCAGCTCCAGCGCCCGCTCGGCCAGGCCAATCAGGCGCATGCAATGGTGAATGCGTCCGGGTCCGAGGCGGCCTTGGGCGATTTCAAATCCGCGTCCTTCTCCGAGCAAGATATTGCCCACAGGTACGCGTACGTTGGTAAACAGCACTTCCATGTGGCCGTGCGGTGCGTCGTCATAGCCAAAAACGGTCAAGGGTCGCACGATGGTGATGCCTTTGGTGTCGGCGGGAACCAGCACCATGCTTTGTTGGGAGTGGCGCGCGGCTTCGGGGTCTGTTTTGCCCATCACGATGAAGATAGAACAGCGGGGGTCGCCAGCGCCGGACGTCCACCACTTGCGGCCATTGATCACATATTCGTCACCGTCGCGCTCAATGCGGGTGGCGATATTGGTGGCGTCGCTCGATGCCACATCAGGCTCGGTCATGGCAAATGCCGAACGAATTTTTCCTTCTAGCAAGGGCTTCAGCCAGCGCGCCTTGGCATCGGTTGAGCCGTAACGGGCGATGGTTTCCATGTTGCCCGTATCGGGTGCCGAGCAGTTGAAGACTTCGCTGGACCACATGACGCGGCCCATGATTTCGGCCAAGGGCGCGTATTCCTGGTTGGTCAGACCTGCGCCGTGGTAGCCCGAGGCTTCCGCACTGTCTACCGGCAAAAACAAATTCCACAAGCCAGCGGCCTGCGCCTTGACCTTGAGGTTTTCAATGGTTTGCAGCGGGGTCCAGCGCTTGCCGGCGGCGGTGTTGGCCTCGATTTCAGCGTGGTAGGCGCCTTCGGCGGGGTAAATGTGCTCGTCCATAAAGGCCAGCAGCTTGGCCTGCAGTGACTTGGTTTTTTCTGAATATTCGAAGTCCATGGCGTTTCCAATCGTGGGTTTGTGTGGTTAAAAAGGGGGAGAGACCGTTTTAGGCTTGCTGGGCGAATTTCCAGGCCAGTTGTGCCAGAGGCTTTGCGCCAGCGCCAGAGCTCACGGCTTGTGCACTGGCGGCGGTGCCTGCCTCAACGCGTTTGGCAATGCCTTGCAAAATCGCGGCGATGCGGAACATGTTGTAGGCCATGTAAAAGTTCCAGTCGGCCTTGAGTGCGTCAGGCTGGATCAATTGGGTGTTTTCGCAGTACATGCGGATGTATTCGGTTTGCGTCGGGATACCCAGTCCTTCCACATCGATGCCTGCAATGCCCCGAAAGCTGCCCGGAGGAATATTCCATGCCATGGCGTGGTAGCTAAAGTCTGCCAGCGGATGGCCCAACGTGGAAAGCTCCCAGTCCAGCACCGCCAGAATGCGCGGCTCGGTCGGGTGAAAGATCATATTGTCCAGTCGGAAATCGCCGTGCACGATGCTCACCATGGTCTCTGACTTGGCCATTTCAGGAATGTGCTGGGGCAACCAAGCAATGAGCTGGTCCATTTCTGGGATGGGCTGCGTGATGGAAGCCAGGTACTGCTTGCTCCAGCGTGCAATCTGGCGTTCGAAGTAGTTGCCTGGGCGGCCGTAGCTGGCCAGGCCCTGGGCTGAAAAATCCACCAGGTGCAGGGCGGAGATGACCCGGTTCATCTCGGTGTATATGGCTTTTCGCTCGCTTGGCTCCATGCCTGGCAGCGTTTGATCCCACAGGATGCGTCCGGCGATAAATTCCATGATGTAGAAGGCGCGGCCAATCACCGACTCGTCTTCGCACAGCACCAGCATCTCGGGCACCGGGACGGCAGTGCCCGCCAGTCCACGCATGACCGCGTATTCGCGCTCGATGGCGTGTGCTGATGGCAGCAGTTTGGCAACAGGCCCAGGTT
>CANFNE010000265.1 GCA_947448105.1 Burkholderiales bacterium | reverse complement strand
CGAAATCTTGGTGCTGGCCGACGGCAGCACGCCGCCCGACTGGGTGGCCATGGACTTGTTTAGCCAGGCCGAGCACGACGAGCTGGCACAAAGCATTTTGCTGTGCCCCGATGCAGCCTACATAGACCAGGTGCAAGCCGCGATTGACCGCCTGCTGCCCACCATGCCGCGCGCCGAGATCATCGCCAAGTCGCTCACCGGACGCGGCGCACTGGTGCACACGCGAAGCATGGAAGAGGCCTGCGCCCTGAGCAACCGCATCGCGCCCGAGCACCTGGAGGTCTCCAGCGCCGACCCGCACCGCTGGGAGCCGCTGCTGCTCCACGCCGGGGCTATTTTTTTGGGCGCCTACACCAGCGAATCGCTGGGGGACTACTGCGCCGGGCCCAACCATGTGCTGCCCACCAGCGGCACGGCGCGTTTTTCCAGCCCGCTGGGCGTGTATGACTTTCAAAAACGCAGCAGCCTGATAGAGGTGAGCGCCGCCGGTGCGCGCGTGCTGGGCCCCGTGGCCGCTGTGCTGGCCTATGGCGAAGGCCTGCAGGCCCACGCCCGCGCTGCAGAAATGAGGCTCGAATGAACCCCCCGCTTCCCCCAAGCCCTGAGGCACTGGTGGCGCGGCGCATCCGTGGCGATGTGCAGGCCATGCACGCCTATGCGGTGCAAGACCCGCAAGGCATGGTCAAGCTCGACGCCATGGAAAACCCCTACCGCCTGAGCGCCGAACTGCAAAGCGCACTGGGCGCGCGCCTGGGCGCGGTGGCGCTCAACCGCTATCCTGGCGTGCGCGTGCAGCACTTGCGCGAGGCGCTCGCGCACTACGCGCACATGCCTGCGGACTACGACATCCTCTTGGGCAATGGTTCCGACGAGCTGATTTCGCTACTGAGCCTGGCCTGCGCCGTGGGCACGGACCGCCTCACTGGCCAACCGCCGGTGGTGCTGGCGCCCGTGCCCGGCTTTGTGATGTACGCCATGAGCGCGCAGCTCCAAGGCCTGGACTTTGTCGGCGTGCCCCTGACGCCTGACTTTGCGCTGGACGTGCCGGCCATGCTGGCGGCCATTGCGCGCACCCAGCCGGCCATCGTCTACCTGGCCTATCCCAACAACCCGACCGCCAATTTGTGGAGCGAGGCCGACATGGCGCAGGTGGTGTCCGCCGCTGCGCAAAGTGGCAGCCTGGTGGTGTTGGACGAGGCCTACCAGCCTTTTTCCAGCCGCAGCTACCTCGACACCATCCGTGCCCAGCCGCAACTCCACACCCATGTGCTCCTGATGCGCACCCTGAGCAAATTTGGCCTGGCCGGCGTGCGCCTGGGTTATTTGATGGGACCGCAGGCGCTCGTCGCCGAGCTCGACAAGGTGCGCCCGCCCTACAACATCAGCGTGCTCAACTGCGAGTGCGCACTGTTTGCGTTAGAGCACGCCGATGCCTTTTCCGCCCAGGCGCGGGCGATTTGCGGGGAGCGCGCCCGCGTGCTGCAGGCCCTGCGCCAGTGGCCCGGCCTGACCGTATGGGACAGCGACGCCAATATGGTGTTGGTGCGCGTGCCCACGCGCGCGGGCCAGGACGCTGCCCAGGCGGTGTTTGAGTCCCTGCGTGCGCGTGGCGTGCTGGTAAAGAACGTTTCTAAAATGCACCCCTTGCTGGCAGACTGCCTGCGCCTGACGGTGGGCACCGCCGACGAGAACACCCAGCTGCTCGCAGCACTAAAGGCTTCCCTATGACCCAACACGCCCTGATTGAAGTGCCCGGTGCCAACGCCGCAGGCCCGCGCCCCGCGCGCACGGCGGAGGTGACGCGCAACACCGCCGAAACGCGCATCCACGTCAAGCTCAACCTCGACGGCAGCGGCCATTCGCGTCTGTCCACCGGAATTGGCTTCTTCGACCACATGCTCGACCAGATTGCCCGCCACGGCCTCATGGACCTGGACATCGAGGCCGAAGGCGATTTGCACATCGACGGCCACCACACGGTGGAAGACGTGGGCATCACCCTGGGCCAGGCAGTGCTGCAGGCCGTGGGCGACAAAAAGGGCATTCGCCGCTACGGCCACGCCTATGTGCCGCTGGACGAGGCGCTGTCCCGCGTGGTGATTGACCTCTCGGGCCGCCCCGGTCTGACCATGAACATTCCCTTTACCAGCGGCAGCATCGGCGGCTTTGACACCCAGCTCACGCACGAGTTCTTCCAGGGCTTTGTCAACCACGCCGGCGTCACCCTGCACATTGACAACCTCAAGGGCGACAACGCCCACCACCAGGCCGAAACCGTGTTCAAAGCCTTTGCCCGCGCCTTGCGCAGCGCGCTCGAATACGACCCGCGCGCTTTGGACGCCATTCCCTCCACCAAGGGCTCGCTCTAGCCCCGGATTGCTTGTTGCTGCGCCGCATTTGATGAAAACCGTCGCCATCGTTGATTACGGCATGGGCAATTTGCGCTCGGTCACCCAGGCCGTGATGCACGCAGCCGAGCACGAAGGCGTGCAAGCCGTGTGGGCGCGCACGCCGCAAGAAGTGATGGACGCCGAGCGCGTCGTGCTGCCTGGCCAAGGGGGCATGCGCGACTGCATGCGCGAGCTGCACGACTCGGGCATGCTGGGTGCCGTGCTGCACGCCGCTGCCCACAAGCCGCTCATGGGTGTGTGCGTGGGCATGCAAATGCTGCTCGACCACAGCGAGGAACTCGACACCGCCTGCCTGGGCCTGATTCCCGGCAAGGTGGTGAAGTTCGATCTGGCCGGCCAGACCCAGGCCGATGGCAGCCGCTTCAAAGTGCCGCAAATGGGCTGGAACAGAGTCTGGCGCAGCAACCATGGGCACGCGCCGCACCCGGTCTGGGGCGAGGTGCCGGATGGCAGTTACTTTTATTTTGTGCACAGCTACTACGCCAAACCGTCCGATGCGCGCCACAGCGTGGGCGAAACCGACTATGGTTCGCGCTTTAGTTCGGCCATTGCGCGCGATAATATTTTCGCCACCCAGTTCCATCCGGAAAAAAGCGCAACGCAGGGCTTGTCTCTGTACCGCAACTTTTTGCGCTGGAATCCTTGAGTTCTTTTGGTTCTGCTTCTCTTTATTTCTACTTCATCCACCGCTAAAGCACCATGTTGTTAATTCCTGCGATTGACCTCAAAGACGGCCACTGTGTTCGCCTCAAACAGGGCGATATGGACCAATCCACCACGTTTGGCGAAGACCCGGCGGTCATGGCGCGCAGCTGGGTGGACAAAGGCGCGCGGCGCTTGCACTTGGTGGATTTGAACGGTGCCTTTGCCGG
>CANFNE010000264.1 GCA_947448105.1 Burkholderiales bacterium | reverse complement strand
GATTGCCGCCGGCGAAGCCATGATGCTGCCGGCCAAATACGGCGTGGACCCGGACGCCACCTACCGCGCTATTCGCGCAAGCTCCGGCAACAGCTTTGTGCATGAGACCGAATCCAAACTGGTGCTCTCGGGCAGCTACAACGTCAAATTCACCATGGACCTGGCCTGCAAGGACCTGGGGCTGGTCAACGGCATTGCCGAAAAAATCGGCGTGCCTTTGGAGTTGGGTTCCATGGCACAGCAAATTTTCCGCCGCGCACGCGGCCTGTACGGTAGCCAGGCCCAGTCGCCCGAAGTGGTGCGCATGATCGAAGCCGCCTGCGGCCTGGAACTGCGCGCCCCCGGCTACCCCACCGAATTGGTCGCTGAATAAGGCCCCACACCATGACCGCCACCCTGACCCGCCAAGACTGGCAAGACCGCGCCGCCCAGCTCGACATTGCCACCGGCCTGTTTATTGACGGCCAGTACGTGGCGGCGCTCTCAGGCGAGACTTTTGATTGCGTCAACCCCGCCAACGGCGCGCTCTTGGCGCGCATGGCGCGCGGTCAGGCGGCGGACGTGGACCGCGCGGTGGCCTCAAGCCTTGCGGCCTGGCGCGATGGCCGCTGGGCCAAGCAGGCACCGCGTGCGCGCGCCAACACGCTGTTGAAATGGGCCGATCTGGTGGAGGCGCACAGTGAAGAACTGGCGCTTTTGGAAACGCTGGACATGGGCAAGCCGATTTCGGACATGTTCAATATCGACCTGCCCGAGGTGCTCAAGACCATTCGCTACTTTGCTGAATGCATTGACAAACTCGAAGGCGCCGTCACCCATACCGACGCGAGTGCCTTGCACACCATCACGCACGAGCCGCTGGGCGTGGTGGGCGCCATCACGCCTTGGAACTACCCCATGCTGATGGCGGTCTGGAAGCTCGCGCCCATCTTGGCCGCAGGCAACTGCGTCGTCCTGAAACCCGCCGAGCAGGCACCGCTGACTTGCACGCGCCTGGCGCAATTGTTTGTGGACGCGGGTGGCCCGGCGGGCGTGTTCAACGTGGTCAACGGCATGGGCGCAGAGGCCGGCAAAGCGCTGGCCTTGCACATGGACGTGGACAAGATCACCTTTACCGGGTCGACTGCCGTGGGCAAGCTGCTGCTGGGCTATGCCGGCCAGAGCAATATGAAGCGCGTGGCCCTGGAGACCGGCGGCAAGAGCCCGCAAATCTTCATGCCCGACCTGTACGACTTTGAAGCGGCCGTAGACCGCGCCGTGGGCGGCATTTTGGACAACGCAGGCCAGGTCTGCAACGCGGGCTCGCGCCTGCTGGTGCACCGGTCCATCCACGACCGCTTTGTGGCGCGCTTTGTCGAACGCGCCGCCGCGCTTTACCAGCCGGGTGACCCACTGGACCCGGCCACCACCATGGGCCCTTTGGTGAGCCAAGCGCAGCGCGCCAATGTGCAAGCCCGCATCGACCGCGCGCTGGAGCAAGGCGCCACGCAAGTGCTCCCGCCAATGGCCGCAGGCCTGAACCCGGCTGGTGCCTATGTGGCGCCCGCCTTGTTCACCCACGTGCGCCAGGACATGGCTATCGTGCAAGAAGAAACCTTTGGCCCGGTGGCGTCCGTGCAAGCCTTTGACACCGAGGCCGAGGCCATCGCCCTGGCCAACGACTCGGTTTACGGCCTGGCCGCCAGCGTGTGGACGGCGGACCTGAAAACCGCGCACCGCATGAGCGCCGCCTTGCAGGCCGGCGTTATCTGGGTCAATTGCTTTGGCGACGGCGACATGACGCAGCCCTTTGGCGGCTACAAGCAAAGCGGCAACTCGCGCGACAAACACAAAGACAGCCTGCTGTCTTACCTGCAAACCAAGTCCACCTGGATCAGCCTGGCTTAAGCGCTGCACACACCATTTATTGGGAGAGAAAAAATGACCATGACACACTGCAACTTCTACATTGACGGCGCCTGGGTTGAACCGCTGGGCGCGCACACGGTGCACCCGGTGGTCAGCCCCGGCGACGAATCGGTGGTGGGCGAGGTGATGATGGGCAACGCAGACGACGCCCGCCGCGCCGTGGCCGCCGCCCGCCGCGCCTTTGACAGTTTCAGCCAAACCACGCTGGCGCACCGCACCGAACTCCTGCACAAACTGCAAGCCGCCTTTGAGCGCCGCTACACCGAAATGGCCCAAGCCCTGAGCACCGAAATGGGCGCGCCCTGGGACTGGGCTTATGACGCCCAGGCCGAATGCGGCCCCGGCCACATCAAGGCCACGCTGGAAGCGGCCAAAGACTACCCCTGGGAGTCACGCAGTGGCCCCAACGGTGAACTGCTGTGCGAGCCCATTGGCGTGTGCGTGCTGATCACGCCCTGGAACTGGCCGCTCAACCAAATCGTTTCCAAGCTCGCGCCCGCGCTCTTGGCCGGCTGCACCGTGGTGCTCAAGCCCAGCGAATACGCGCCTCTGTCGGCCAAGCTGGTGGCAGAGTTTGTGCACGAGGCGGGTTACCCGGCTGGCGTGTTCAATCTGATTTACGGCGACGGCCCGCTCATTGGCCCGGTGCTCAGCGGCCACCCCGAAGTGGACTTGGTGTCGTTTACCGGATCCACCGCTGCGGGCATTTCGGTGGCCAAGCACGCGGCCGACACCGTCAAGCGCGTGGTGCAAGAGCTCGGTGGCAAGTCGCCCAACATCATTTTTGCCGACTCCAAAGTCGACAAAGCGGTACGCTGGAGCGTCAACAAATGCATGAGCAACACCGGCCAAAGCTGCAACGCGCCCACGCGCTTGTTGGTGGAGCGCTCGGTCTACGCGCAGGCGGTGGAGTTTGCGGCGCAAGCGGGCGCCGCCGTCAAGGTGATCCACCCCGCTGACAAAGGCAACGGCATTGGCCCCTTGGCGTCCAAGCGCCAGTTTGACACCGTGCAGCGCTACATCCAGATTGGCATTGATGAGGGCGCGCGCCTGCTGTGCGGCGGCCTGGGCCGGCCCGAAGGCTTTGACAAGGGCTTTTATGCCCGCCCCACCGTGTTTGCCGACGTGAACAACCAAATGCGCATTGCCCGCGAAGAGATTTTTGGCCCGGTGCTGGTGATGATTCCCTTTGACACCGAAGAAGAAGCCATCGCCATTGCCAACGACACGCCTTATGGTCTGGCCGCCTACATCCAGTGCGCCGACGTGGCGCGCGCCAAGCGCGTGGCGCGGCGCGTACGCGCGGGCACCGTGTCCATCAACGGCACGGGCCAAGACTACTGCTCGCCTTTTGGTGGCTTCAAGCAAAGCGGCAACGGGCGCGAATGGGGCCGCTTTGGCCTGCAAGACTACTT
>CANFNE010000263.1 GCA_947448105.1 Burkholderiales bacterium | reverse complement strand
CCTGCTGTGGTTTGAAGGGCAGCTGCGCCGCCGCCTCGGCGACGATGGGGTGTACCGGTTTAGCCTGGTGGCCTGAACCAGCCGCGCCGCTACCAGCGCGGCACGCTGTCGTCTTTGAGCCGCGCGCGCAAGGCCGCATAGTCGGGCACCACACTGCGCACCGTGTCCCAAAAGCGCGGGCTGTGGTTCATGACGCGCAGGTGGCTGAGCTCGTGCGCCACCACGTAGTCCAGCACCGGCAACTCAAAATGCACCAGGCGCCAGTTGAGGCGGATGCTGCCGTCGCTGCGCGCGCTGCCCCAGCGGGTGGCGGCGTTGCTCAAGGCCAGTTGCTTCCAACGCACTTGCAGCAAAGGTGCAAAGTGGTCCAAGCGCGCGGTGAACACCTGCTGCGCCTGCGCCATCAGCCAGGCGCGCACAGCAGTGCGTATTTGCGTGGCACTGGCGGTGGCGGGCAGCGGCAGGTTCAGCGGGCGCAGCGCGCCGGGCGCCTGACCTTGGGGCGCCTCACCCAAGCGCGTAGCGCCGCCTGCGCCTGCCAGTTGCACGCACAAGCGCTGGCCCAAAAACGGAAAAACGGCGCCCTGCGCCCACATGATCTGGCGCTCGATTTGCTGGCTGCGGCGCACCTGGGTTTCTTGCAGCTTGCGCACGATCCAGCGGGCTTTTTCTTGTAAGGCGGCGTCGATCTCGTGCAGCGGCGTCCAGCGCGGGGCGCGCACGCTCAGGCCCTCGGGCCCGACCACCATGCCAATGGTGCGACGCTGGCCCCGCGCCAGCGCATAGGCCACCAGCACGCCATCGAGTTGCAACTGGCGGCTGGCCTGGAGGTGGGTAAATTGCGGCGCGTCCTGCGGTGCGCCAGCCTGTGGCCCGGCGACGCCAGCGGGCGCAGTGATGCGCGGCGCTTGCGCTTCTGGCGGTGGGGTTTGAGCGTGGGTTTGGGTTTGGGGCACTTTGGGCGCAAGCGGCAACGCAGGTTTATGCGCCTTTGGCGGCTTTGGCGACTTCAAGGGCTTGGGGGCGGAAGCTTGTACGCCAGAAGGCTTGGGTCGGACCGCGCGCCCCTGCGGGCTTGGCGAAGGCGCAGGCGCCGGAGCAGCCGCGCCAAACAAGTCCAAGGTGTAGCGCAGCAGCGGGTGCATGTCGCGCAGGCTTACAGCCGGGAAACGGCCTCGGTGCCCGGCGCGTCCACAGCCGGGACTGCGGCATAGGCTTCCGGGTCAAGCCGGTGCATCTCGGCCTCGATCCAGTTTTCCACTTCACGCATCATTTCTTCGGGGCGGCGGCCTTGGCCGGAAATGGCCGGGCCAATCGACACGTCCACGGTACCGGGGTATTTGACAAAAGCTTTGCGCGGCCAGCACTTGGCCGAACTCACCGCAATCGGGAACACCGGCGCGCCGGTCTGGATCGCCAAACGCGTGCCGCCCGACTTGTATTCGCCGCGCTCGCCGCGCGGGATGCGCGTGCCCTCGGGAAACATGATGACCCAGACACCGCGCGCCAGCAGCTCTTTGCCCTGCGACACGACCTTGGCAAAGGCGCGGGCGCGCAGGCTGCGGTCGATGTGGATCATGTCCAGACGCGCCATGGACCAGCCAAAAAACGGCACGTACAGCAGCTCTTTTTTGAACACGAAAGCCAGCGGATGCGGCATCAGCGCGGGCAGCAAAAACGTCTCCAGCGTGGACTGGTGCTTGACCAGCAATATCGCGCCGCTGTCTTTGCCCATGGGCAGATGCTCCATGCCAGTGACGCGCACCTTGATACCCAAAATAAAGCGCGCGCCCCAAATCGCGCAGCGCAGCCAGCCCGCCGCTACGGCCCACAGGCGGTCGCCGCGCACAAAAATGGACACGATCAGGAGCACGATGGCCCAGGGAATGACGGTGATCACCATCCACAGCATGTGCAAGACCGAGCGAATGAATGGCATGAGTGGTTTACCTTGTGGACAAAATGGGCAAGCAGCCCGGCCTTAAACCTGGGCGACCAAATAATCGGCAAAAGATGCCAAATCGACATGCACCATAGTATGCGCCGGATAGCTGGCTGGCAAGGGTTGGTCCCGGTAACCCGCCGCTTTGCCAGTCAGCACCGCGTGCAGCGAGCAGCCCACCGCTTGGGCGGCCACCAGGTCGCGCGCCGAGTCGCCCACCGAGGGCATGCCGGTCAGCGCCATGCCGTAGCGTTCAGCAATCTGCGTGAACAAACCCGGCGCCGGTTTGCGGCAAGTGCAGGCCTCTTCGGGCGCGTGCGGGCAGTAAAACACCGCGTCCACCCGCCCGCCTACCTCTGCGAGCATGCGGTGCATCTTGGCGTGGATGGCGTTGAGCGCCACCACGTCAAACAAGCCGCGCCCCAGGCCCGACTGGTTGCTGGCAACCACCACGTGCCAACCGGCGTGGTTGATGCGGGCAATGGCTTCGAGCGCGCCGGGCAGCGGCTGCCACTCAGCGGCCGACTTGACGAAGTCGTCGCGGTCTTCGTTGATGGTGCCGTCGCGGTCCAGGATGCAGAGTTTCATGGTTTGGCCCATGGTTGCGCCTAGGCCGCCAGCTTGGACAGGTCGGCCACGCGGTTCATGGCGACATGCAGGCTTTGCAGCAAGCCCAGGCGGTTCAGGCGCAGATCGAGCTGTTCGGCGTTGACCATCACGCCGTCAAAAAACGCATCCACCGGCGCGCGCAGTGCGGCCAGGGTTTGCAGGCTGGCGGTGTAGTCGCCGGCCTCAAACAGCGCATTGGCCTGCGGCAGCACGGTTTGCATGGCGGCAAACAGCTCTTTTTCTGCCGCCTCTTGCAGCAGCAGCGTGCTGACATGGGCGTCCACCGCGTCGGTCTTTTTCAGGATATTGCCAATGCGCTTGTTGGCTGCAGCCAGGGCTGGGCTTTCGGGCAGTGCGGCAAAAGCACGCACCGCCAGCAGACGCTTGGGCACCTCGCCCAGGCGCTGCGGGCGCAGGGCCAGCACCGCGTCCACTTCTTGGGCGCTGTAGCCTTGTTCGCGCAGGCTACCGGCCAGGCGGTCGTAAATGAAGTCGATCAGTGCCACGCTCGGGTCGGCAATCAGCGCGCCAAATACCGGGGCGGCAGCTTGCACGATGGCAGTCACATCCAGCGCCAAATCGCGCTCAATCAGCATGCGAATCAGGCCCAGTGCGTGGCGGCGCAGGGCAAACGGGTCTTTGTCACCCGTGGGTAAATTGCCGATGCCAAACATGTCCACCAGCGTTTCCAGTTTGTCGGCCAGGGCGACTGCCAGACCCACATCGTTGCGCGGCAGGCTGTCACTGGCGAAACGGGGTTTGTAGTGGTCTTCAATGG
>CANFNE010000262.1 GCA_947448105.1 Burkholderiales bacterium | reverse complement strand
GGCCCAGCACCCGGAACACTGCCGCAACGCCGACGACCTGGCCCATTGGCTCAACCTGTCAGCGCGCACGCTGCACCGCCAGCTTAAGGAAGAAGGCGCGTCTTTGCAGCAGCTCAAAGACGCCGTGCGCCGCGACGTGGCCGTGGCCCAGCTGCAACGCAGCCGCCGCCCCGTCAAGCAAATCGCGGCGCTGGCGGGGTTTAACAACGAGAAGAGTTTTATCCGGGCGTTTAAGGGCTGGACGGGGCAGACGCCGGACGTGTTTCGGGTTGCGGCGCTAGGCCGCCTGCAAGCGCTGCCCGATTCAGGCGACGAAACGGCGCCCGACACGCAGACCAACCGCTAAAACTGCACGCCGTCCAGGTACAGCCAGCGCCCACCTTCAAGCACAAAGCGGCTGCGCTCGTGCAGGCGCGTGGCGGGGCCGCTCAACGGCTTTTGGCGAGCCACGAATTCCACCTCGGCGGTGTCCGCACCGGTTAACTGGTAGTTGCGCACTTCCAGCCCCAGCCACTTCACACCGGGTTCAAATGCAATGTGGGCTGGGCGATGGCTGGCGTGCCAGGTGGCGCGCAAATAGGCTTCGCGCTCCAGCACAAAGGCGGTGTAGCGCGAGCGCATGAGCTGCTGGGCGTCTGGGGCGAAGGGGCCGTGGGTGGCGTCCGCCTCCAGCCAGCGGCCACAGCACTGGCCGTAAGCAAGCGCCACTTTCGTTGTGGGCTTGCGCCCCGGCGTGGCGGCGATTGCGGAGGCGCCGCCGCACGGGCAGGGCTGGGTGGGCGCCAGCGGCTTCATGCCTTGGCGTGGCGCTTGGCTTTTTGTTCTTCCAGCGTCAGCGTGGGCGCGCCGTCTTTCACCCATTGGGCAAAACCGCCGTCGATATGGGCCACGTTGGTCATGCCCATGTCTTGCAAGGCTTTCGCGGCCAGCGCGCTGCGCCAGCTGGCGGCGCAAAACAGAATGAATTCTTTGCCCTCATCGCCAAACACCGGTTTGAAATAGGGCGACGCCGGGTCCACCCAAAACTCCAACATGCCGCGCGGCGCCAGCACCGCGCCGTCAATCGTGCCCTCGCGCTCCAGCTCGCGCATATCGCGAATGTCCACCAGTTGCACCGTGGGGTCTTGCAGGCGCGCGAGCACCTGCGCCACGGTGTAAGTAGTGATCTGGGCGTTGGCTTCGTCTACGAGTTGGCGAAAACCTTTGGTGATGGGCATGGTGGTCTCTCGAAAAAAGTAGGGATTCAAGCCAGCGCGCGCTGGATGATGATTTTTTGCACGTCGCTAGTGCCCTCATAAATCTGGCACACCCGCACATCCCGGTAAATGCGCTCCACCGGAAAGTCGCTCACATAGCCGTAGCCGCCCAGGGTTTGGATGGCGGCGCTGCAGACTTGTTCGGCCATTTCGCTGGCAAACAGCTTGGCCATGGCGGCTTCTTTCAGGCAGGGGCGTCCAGCGTCGCGCAGGGCGGCGGCGTGCCAGATGAGTTGGCGGGCCGCCTCTAGCTGTGTGGCGCAATCGGCCAGCCTAAAGCCCACCGCCTGGTGGTTGAAGATGGGTTGGCCAAAGCTTTGGCGGTCTTTGGCATAGGCAATAGCCACTTCCAGCGCGCTGCGCGCCATGCCCACGCTTTGCGCGGCAATGCCGATGCGACCGCCTTCCAGGCCGCCCAGGGCAATGCCGTAGCCCTCGCCCTCTTTGCCGATCAGGTTCTCGGCTGGGATGCGGCAGTTGTCAAAGTTGATTTGCGCCGTGTCGCTGCTGTGCTGGCCCAGCTTGTCTTCGAGGCGCGCCACCACATAGCCCGGTGCCTTGGTCGGCACCAAAAAAGCGCTCATGCCGCGCTTGCCTGCGCCCTTGTCGGTCACGGCAATCACGATGACCACATCGCCGTTTTTGCCGCTGGTGATGAACTGCTTGACGCCGTTGATGACGTACTCATCACCCTCGCGTACCGCCGTGGTGCGCAGGCTCGACGCGTCCGAGCCCACGTGCGGCTCGGTCAGGCAAAACGCGCCCAACATTTCGCCTTGGGCCAGCGGCGTGAGCCACTGCTTCTTTTGCGCGGCGTTGCCGTAGCGCAGAAGGATGGCGTTGACCGGGCAATTGGTCACGCTGATTACCGTGCTGGTGCCGCCGTCGCCTGCGGCAATTTCTTCCAACACCACGGCCAGCGTCACATAGTCCATCTGCGCGCCGCCAAACGCTTCAGGCACGCAAATGCCATAGGCGCCCAGCGCGGCCAGGCCCCTGTGTGCGTCTTTGGGGAAAGTGTGTTCCTTGTCCCAGCGCGCCGCATGCGGCCACAGTTCAGCTTGGGCAAACGCGCGCACTGCGTCGCGCACGGATTCTTGGTCGGATGTCAGGAGCATTCTTTTTTTCCTATTTGCTATATATGGGCCAGCTGCCAGGCTTGCATTAAGGGCTCCATGCCACTCGGATTGCCTTCAAACTGAAGCACCCCCGCCGGAATTTCCACCCAAGGTTGTTTACTGTCCAACCAAATGTGGGCCACCGGCTGGAATTGCGCAGGGTCGTCCAAGCTACCCGGCTTGACGCTCAGGTAGCGCGAGCCCAGCACCTGGTGAAACAAGCGGCTTCCGCAGTCCGCACAAAACCGGCAAGCCATCTGCTTGCCGCTGGGCGTGTGGCGAACCCATTCCTTTAGCTCGCCGCGCTGCGGCTCAAGCTCTGCGTCCTCAAGCCAAGCCGCCATGCCAAAGGCGCTGCCCGACTGGCGTTGGCATTCGGTGCAGTGGCATACAAATGCGGTCACTATCTTGGCCACCAGCTGATAGCGCACAGCTCCGCACTGGCATTGCCCGGTAAACGCGCTCATTTCAAAAGTGCGATCACTCAAACGATCACAAAATTTCCAGCGCCACCGCCGTACCCTCACCCCCGCCAATGCACAAAGTCGCCACGCCCTTTTTCAGGCCGCGCGCCTTGAGCGCATGGATCAGCGTGACCATGATGCGGGCGCCAGACGCGCCGATCGGGTGGCCCAGGGCGCAGGCGCCGCCGTTGACGTTGACGACGTCGTGGCTGAGTTGCAAGTCGTGCATCAGCGCCATGGGAACCACGGCGAAGGCTTCGTTGACTTCCCACAGGTCCACGTCTTTGACCGCCCAACCGGCTTTGGCCAGCGCCTTGTTCACCGCGCCCACGGGGGCGGTGGCAAACCAGTTGGGTTCTTGCGCGTGCACCGCGTGGCTGACGATTTTGGCCAGGGGTTTGCAGCCCAGTTTGGCTGCGGTGGAGGCGCGCATCATCACCAAGGCGGCGGCGCCGTCGTTGATGCTGGAGCTGCTGGCCGCCGTGATGGTG
>CANFNE010000261.1 GCA_947448105.1 Burkholderiales bacterium | reverse complement strand
ACTGGGTGGCGTTGGTGTCTTGGTATTCGTCCACCAGCACATGGCCCATGCGCTGCTGCCACTGGGCGCGCACGTCGGCATGTTCGCGCAGCAGCTTGAGCGGCAGGCTGATCAGGTCGTCAAAGTCCACGCTTTGGTAGGCGCTCAGGCGCTCTTCGTAGCGCGCCATCACCACGCTGGCCAGGCGTTCGCTGTCGTTGGCGGCCAAGGCCTGGGCCTGCGCTGCGTTCAGGCCGGCGCTCTTCCAGGCGCTGATGGTCCACTGCCAGGCGCGCGCGGTGGCGGCGTCGGTGCTGCCGCCGGCGTCTTTCAAAATACTGGTCACGTCGTCGGTGTCCAAAATGCTGAACTGGGGCTTGAGCCCGAGCACCGCGCCGTTGGCGCGCAACATGCGCACGCCCAGTGCATGGAAGGTGCAAATCAGCACCTCGCCCGCCGGTTTGCCAATCAGGCCTTTGGCGCGCTCGCGCATTTCGGCGGCGGCCTTGTTGGTGAAGGTGATGGCGGCAATGCGCTGGGGCGCCATGCCCATCTGAATCAGCCGGCCTATTTTGTGGGTGATCACCCGTGTTTTGCCCGAACCGGCCCCGGCCAGCACCAGGCAAGGCCCGTGCAGGTAGTTGACCGCCTCTTGCTGGGCGAGATTCATGGCGTTGCTTGGGGTGGCGGACATCAGGGAGCGGGGGGACGGGGACGCAAACGAACGAAATGGGGCAAAGGCCGCAAACAAAGATAAAACGGGCGCAAAAACAGCGTGTCGCCTGCGGCCATCTTAGCCCGTACGCCCGCCCATTTGCCCGGACAATGGCGCCATGCTTGCCACCCTGACCGTGACCTTTCCGTTTTTCGCCCTGGTGCTGTGCGGCTACCTGGCGGCGCGCCAGGGGTTGCTGCCCTTGGCCGCCATTCCTGGCATGAACACCTTTGTCTTGTTTTTTGCGCTGCCCTGCATGTTGTACCGCTTTGGCGCCAGCACCCCGATTGCGCAGTTGCTCGACCCCGCCGTGGCGCTGAGCTACCTGTTTTGCGCGCTGGTGATGGTGGCGTTGGTGGTGGCGCTCACCCGGCGCGGGCGCATCGGTTGGAACGACGCTGCCTTCGGCGCTCTGGTGGGAGCGTTTCCCAACACCGGTTTCATGGGCGTGCCGCTCTTGGTGGCGCTGCTGGGCGCGCAGGCGGCAGGGCCTGCCATCGTCACTATTCTTGTGGACATGGTGATTACTACCTCGCTGTGCATCGCGCTCTCGCGCCTGGGGCCTGCGGTGCCGGACCCCGCCCACCCGGAGATGGATGTGGTGCAAACCTCGGCCACCCAGGCCGCCAAAAACGCACTCAAGGGCGTGGCAGCCAACCCCATGCCGTGGGCGATTTTGTCGGGCGCGGTGGTGTCGGCTTATTCCTTGCGTCTGCCAGGGCCAGTGGCTACCACCGTGGGTTTGCTGGCCGATTCGGCTTCGCCCGTGGCGCTGTTCACCATTGGCGCGGTGCTGGCGCGCTCCAACCTGCTGGCCGCCAGTGGCCACGCACCCGCAGTGCCCTGGTCGGCGGTGCTGCCGGTCGCCGCCCTCAAGCTGCTTGTGCACCCGCTCTTGGTGGCTGGCGTCGGTTGGGCGGTGCTGTCAGCGGGCGTGCCGCTGGACCGCTCGGCTTGGAGCGTGGTGGTGCTGGTGGCGGCCTTGCCCAGCGCCAGCAATGTGTCCATGCTGGCCGAACGCTTTGGTGCAGACAACGGCCGCATTGCCCGCATTATTTTGGTGTCCACGGCGGTGGCCTTCCTTAGCTTTTCGGCCGCTGTAGCCTGGTTGCCCAAGCCTTGAGGCGATGCCAACCGAGGTGCAGCAACGTCGTGGTGCTGGGCAAGAGCGGGTGGTACGCCGTTTTCCGCTACATTGCCGGTATTAAAAATACCCGTTGGTGGGGCGCCATGGCCTTGAAAGGAACCGCGCAGTGAAAAAGTGGACTTTTCTTTTGCTGATGCTCGGGTTGTCAGGCCCGGCTTGCGCGGACTGGCACTTCATCGCCAAAACGCCGGAATTCACCATGTACGGCGACCCCAGCAGCATCCAACGCAGCGGCGCCATCGCCAAGGTCTGGGTGATGGGCGACTACACGGCAGCCCAGTCCGCACGCTTCCCACCGCCCCTGCTGTGGTTGAACTACTTTTCGGTCAAAGAGCTCAAAGAGTTTGACTGCCACAGCGGCCTCCATCGCACGGTGCGCACCGCAATCTTCGCGGCCCACCTGGCCAAGGGCGACCCGCTGTACACCTTTGATTCAGGCGCCACCTTCGCCCCGGTCGCCAACGCACCCACCGACATCGCACAGTTCAAATTTGGCTGCGAGGACGGGAAGCGGTAATCCGGGTTTGGTTTTTTTGCCCACTCTCTCCCCCAGCCCCTCTCTCGCCCAGCGGGCGAGAGAGGGGGGCTAATAGCCACATTTGGTTTTGTCGCGTCGGCCAGGCTTCTACTGGCATGGCAGCTGTGGGTCTGCCCGCGACACGTAGGGGCGGCGCCGTCGCCGCTCTGGCAACTGACAGTTCCCAGTGGTGCCCTAGCCGAAGCGATAAAACCAAATGTGGTTGTTCGCTCCTCCTTTCCTCCCCGCCGGGGAGGAAAGGGGGCTGGGGGGATAGGCGGGGAAAAAGAACCAAATCGCGATCAACTCGACCACCAGCCCAAAAATAACTCAAATCGCCAGCGGATCCACATCAATCGCCCAGCGAATCAGCCCCTTGCATTCCGGCTGGGCGCGCGTGGCCTGCAATACCCCCTGCCAACCGGCCAAAAACCGCTGCAAGGCGCCGCGCGAAGGGCTTTCCACCAGCATTTGCGCGCGCTCCACATTGGCCACCCGCGCAATCGCCATGGGCACGGCGCTGTACAGGGTGACGTTTTCCAGCACCTCCGCCCAGCCGTCCCAGGTCGCCATGTCTTGGCGGGCATTGGCGCTGGCAGCGTTCAAAAAGGCCTGCGCCGCCTCTTGGCTGCGCGCCTCGGCCCGCACCAGGGCCTGAAAGCTGAAGGGCGGCATGCCGGCCTGTTCGCGTTCTTCGAGCTGGCTTTGGGCAAAAGCCGGGTAGTCGTATTGCTTGAGCGCGGCGTACAGCGGGTGGGTGGGCGCAAAAGTCTGGATCCAGACCTCGCTGCCCTTGCCCAGCGTGGCGTCGCGCCCGGCGCGTCCTGCCGCCTGCAGCAGCAGGCTGAACAGCCGCTCAGGCGCCCGAAAGTCGCTGGAAAACAGCGCGCCGTCCGGGTTGATGGCCGCCACCAGCGTGATGCGTCTAAAGTCGTGGCCCTTGGCAATCATCTGGGTGCCCACCAGCACGTCCACGTCACCCGCATGGACGGCAGCGAGCTGGGTTTGCAAGCTGCCTTTGAGGCGGGTGGTGT
>CANFNE010000260.1 GCA_947448105.1 Burkholderiales bacterium | reverse complement strand
CCAGTTGACCAGGCGCTTACCGCGGTAAATCTGGCCTTGTTCATAAAGCTGCACAAAGGTCTCTGTCACCGTTTTGGACAGCTTCTCGTCCATGGTGAAGTATTCGCGGCTCCAGTCCACGCTGTCGCCCATGCGCCGCATTTGGGTGGTGATGGTGTTGCCGGACTGTTCTTTCCATTCCCAGACTTTGGACACAAAGTTTTTGCGTGCCTCTGCGGGCGTGGGCCCCATGTCGTGGCGGCTGATGCCCTGGGCCTGCAACTGGCGCTCCACCACGATTTGGGTGGCAATGCCAGCGTGGTCGGTGCCCGGAATCCACGCGGTGTTGGCGCCGGCCATGCGGTGGTAGCGCGTCAGGCTGTCCATGATGGTTTGGTTAAAGGCGTGGCCCATGTGCAGCGTGCCGGTGACGTTGGGCGGGGGCAGTTGGATAGAGAAAGCGGCAGCGTCTGCCTTGGGCGCGCCGGTGCCCCGGAAGCCCGCCACGCCGTAGCCGCGCTTTTCCCATTCCGGGCCCCAGTGGGCCTCGAGCGCGGCGGGCTCGAATGATTTGGACAAGGAGTTCAGACCGGCTTGGTCCGGGGTTTGCGCGGGGGCGTTGCTCATGGGGATGGGGGCTCGTGGCGGCGGCACTGGGGCGGCCGTGGGATTGCGGGATCAAAGCCGCGATTTTAACGAGTGCAGCCGTGGGCCCTACGGGGAATTGGCATGCAGATACCATGGCGCCATGAACAGCCCTGAATCCAAGCCCACCCCCCGTAGCCCCCTGGGCTTTGCCAAGTTGCCCGCACATTACGCGCGCTTTGTCTTGCCCTTTTTTCTGTCGCTGGTGATGACCTGCGTGATCTCTGGCATCAGCACGCTGCGCGGGGTGGGGTTTTCAGCGGCCTTCTTGCCGCTGTGGTTGGGATCCTGGAGTCTGTCCTGGGTCTTCGCTTATCCCACGCTCTTGGTGATGCTGCCGCTGGCACGCCGGGTTACGGCGGCCTTTGTGCGCAGCGAGTAGCTACCGCGCGCGTACGCCGCCTGGGCGACGGGTGATTCTGGATAATGGCGCCATGCTGTTTATTCTTTCCCCTGCCAAGTCGCTTGACTACGAATCTCCGCTGGCGACGCCCATCCATACCCCGCCGCTGTTCGTCAAGCAGTCCAAAGCCTTGATTGAGGTGTTGCGGGGCTACTCACCGCCGCAAATTGCCCAACTCATGGACCTGAGCGACGCGCTCTCTGGCCTGAACGTGGCGCGCTACCAGGCCTGGTCGGCCCGCGCGACGGAGAAAAACGCGCGCCAGGCGCTGCTGGCCTTCAACGGTGATGTGTACGACGGTCTGCAGGCGCGCAGCCTGGACGCCGACGCCTTGGCCTGGGCGCAAGACCACGTGTGCATTTTGAGTGGACTGTACGGCGTGCTGCGCCCGCTAGACCTGATGCAGCCTTACCGCCTGGAGATGGGCACAGCCCTGCCCACGGCGCAGGGCAAAAACCTGTATGCGTTTTGGGGCACGCAGATCAGCGACTACCTCAACACCCGCTTGCGCGCAGATCCCAGTCCGGTGGTGGTCAACCTGGCCTCGCAAGAGTATTTCAAATCTGTCTTGCCCCAAGCGCTGAAGGCGCCGGTAGTGGAGTGCGTGTTCCAGGAAAACCGCGGTGGCCAGTACAAGATCATCAGTTTTTCGGCCAAGCGGGCGCGCGGCATGATGGCGCGCTTTGCCATTGACCAGCGCCTGAACCATCCCGAACAACTGCGCGCCTTCGATGGCGACGGCTATGCCTGGAGCGCTGCCGCGTCCAGCCCGCAGCGCCTGGTGTTTCGCCGAGAAGCCCCTGGAGCCACTCAATGACGAACCATCCTGAACAGTCGCCTTTGGGCAAAGCCTCGCGCTACGCCGACCAGTACGACGCTTCGCTGCTGTTCCCGATTGCCCGCGCGCCCAAGCGTGCCGAAATCGGTCTGGACGCGGCGCCCCCGTTTTTTGGCGCCGACATGTGGACCGCCTTTGAGCTGAGCTGGCTCAACGCCCGGGGCAAGCCCCAGGTGGCGATTGCCCACTTTACGGTGCCTTGCGAGTCGCCCAACATCATCGAGAGCAAGTCCTTCAAGCTCTACCTCAACAGCTTCAACAACACCCGTTTTGAAGACGCGGCCCAGGTGCAAGAGCACTTGCGCACCGATGTGAACGAGGCGCTGTGGCGTGGCGCCGAGCGCAAGGGCAGCGCAGGTCTGCGTCTGCTGGGGCCCGCGCTGTTTGACCGCGAACCGGTCTACGAGCTCGATGGCCTGAACCTGGACCGCCTGGAGGTGGAATGCCGCCGCTACACGCCGGCGCCCGACCTGCTGCGCACCGTGGAAGCGGCGCAAAAAGAGGGGCCTGTGTCCGAGGTGCTGGTGAGCAACCTGCTCAAAAGCAACTGCCTGGTCACCGGCCAGCCCGACTGGGCCAGCGTGCAGATCAGCTACACCGGCGCGCAGATCGAACAAGAAGGCCTGCTGCAATACCTGGTGAGTTTTCGCAACCACGACGAGTTCCATGAGCAATGCGTGGAGCGCATCTTTATGGACATCTGGACCCGCTGCAAACCCCTCAAGCTCACGGTGTATGCGCGCTACACCCGCCGCGGTGGCCTCGATATCAACCCTTTTCGCACGAGCCACCCACAGCAACTTCCCGCCAACACCCGGACCGCGCGCCAGTAGAGCGCACGTTTTTAGCAGGTAGATCCATGACCGCTCAGCTGGCCACCGTTGACATCAGCAGCCTTTTTGGCCCCCAGACCAGCGCGCAAGACCGCGCGCATTGTCGCGAGGCCTTGCACCACGCGCTGCGTGACACCGGTTTTGCGGTGCTGCGGGGCACCGGTGTACCGGCGCAGACATTGGCCCGCATGCGCCAGGCGGTGGCGGCCGTGTTTGACGCGCCGCGCAGCCAGTACCGTGAGTGGGTGGTGCAAAAAGACAATTACCGGGGCTATGTGCCGCTGGCCTATTTCACGCCCAACGCCGGTGGTGCGCGCGCCGACCAGTACGAGGCCTGGAAGCTGCACTGGCAGGCAAGTGCCTCCGACCCTATTTGCGCCGCGTCTGCGCTTTACGGCCCCAACCGCTGGCCGCCGGTGGACTTTGACGTGCAGGGCGCGGTGCAAGCCTACTGGGCGGAAATGACGCGCGTGAACGACGCCTTGCTAGTGGCCTTGTTCGAGGCATTGGGTCTGGACCCGGCGGTGGTGCTGGCCATGATGGACAAACCCCTGACCAATATGACGCTGCTCAATTACCCGCCGGGCAAGCCAAAGGACGCGAGCTGGGGCATCCACCCGCATAAGGATTTCAACTTTTTGACCCTGCTCGCCCACGACCCGGTGGGCGGTCTGGAAGTGCGCACCCAGGACGGCGCCTGGATAGAAGCCCAGT
>CANFNE010000259.1 GCA_947448105.1 Burkholderiales bacterium | reverse complement strand
TCGGGGCGTGGACGCCTCCGGGGCGTCGCTGGACGAAAATTCGCGGCCCGATGTGGCGGTTTGGCGCAAGCAGGGCGCTGATGCCTTGGTTACCGGTAGCGTGACCCGCTTGGCCGAAGACCGGTATGACGTGCGGTTTCGGGTGTGGGACGCGGTGCGCGGCCAAGACCTGGGCGGCCAAAGCCACGCAGCCACCAGCAGCGAACTGCGCCACGTGGCCCACAAAATTGCCGACGCGGTGTACGAAAAGCTCACCGGCGAGAAGGGCGTTTTCTCCACCCGTATCGCCTACGTCACCCGCAACACCGGGGTCTACAACCTCTGGGTCGCGGACGCCGACGGCGAGGGCGCCCAGTCCGCCCTGCGCAGCAGCGAGCCGATCATCTCGCCGTCCTGGTCACCCAGCGGCAGCCAGCTGGCTTATGTTTCCTTTGAGTCGCGCAAGCCCGTGGTTTATGTGCACGACGTGGACACGGGCAAACGGCGCCTGGTGGCCAATTTCAAGGGCTCCAACAGTGCGCCGAGCTGGTCGCCCGATGGCAAAACCCTGGCGCTGACCCTGAGCCGCGATGGCGGCGCCCAGATTTACCTGATGGACGCAAGCGTCCCGGGCGCTGAGCCGCGCCGCCTGGCAAGTTCCACCGCCATTGACACCGAGCCCACTTTCACCGCCGATGGCAAAACCGTCTACTTTGTCAGTGACCGCGGCGGCTCGCCGCAGATTTACCGCGTGCCTGTGGCCGGCGGCAGTCCGGAGCGCGTCACCTTCACGGGCAGCTACAACATATCCCCCGCGCTGAGTGCAGACGGGCGCTCGATGGCCTATGTGTCGCGCGTGAATGGCGCCTTTAAGTTGCACGTCATGGATTTGGCAAGCGGGCAAAGTGCCGCCATTACTGACACATCGGCCGACGAAAATCCCAGTTTTTCTGCGAACAGCCGCATGGTGCTGTATGCCACCCAACAGCAAGGCCGCGAGGCCTTGATGACCACGACGCTCGACGGCAAGGTGAAAGCCCGGCTGGCCGGCCAAAGCGGCGACCTGCGTGAGCCCGATTGGGGCCCCGCAGCGCGATAACTTTTAACCTCAACGGGAGTTTGGAATGATGAAATTGAATCTTTGGATAGTGGCAGCGGTCGCGGCAGCGGCGCTGGCGGGTTGCGGCTCCACCGTCAAATTGGATGACGTGGCCGTGGAAGACAAGGCCGGCCAGGCGGTGGCATCCGTGGACGCCAATGCCTTGGGCGCTAGCAACGCAGCCGCCAAAAGCCAGACGGCGGTGACGACTTTGGCCCCTGCCAAAGGTGCCACGGGCGGCGACATGATGGTGGGCGGCGGACGTGTGGTCTATTTTGACTACGACAGCTCTGCCATCCGTCCCGAATTTCAGGCCGTGATAGAAGCCCATGCCCGCGTGTTGAAGGCCGACAAGGCCAAAAAAGCCAACATCGAAGGCCACACCGACGAGCGCGGCGGCCGCGAATACAACCTGGCTCTGGGCCAAAAGCGTGCCGAAGCGGTGCGCAAGGCCCTGTCCCTGCTCGGCGTGGCCGAGAGCCAAATGGAGGCGGTGAGCTTTGGCAAGGAAAAGCCCGCCATGTTGGGTGGATCAGACGCCGCGATGGAAAAGAACCGCCGGGCTGAGATCTCGGTACGATGATGTTGCGCACCTTGGGTAGCAAGCCTGGCCTGGTGCGCTGGGCGATGGCGGCATGGCTATTCGCCGCCGCCGCGCAGGCGGGCGCCGGCATGTTTGACGACGAAGAGGCGCGCCGCGCGATTCTGGACTTGCGCCAAAAAGTCGACAAGATGCGCGTCGACACCGACCAGCGCATCACCGACGAATCTAAGCGTCAGGCCGAAGAAGTGGCCGTGCTGCGCCGCAGCCTGCTGGACCTGCAAAACCAGTTGGAGGCCAAATCCGCCGAGGCCGCGCAAATCCGCGGCCAAAACGAGCAGTTGACGCGCGATCTGGCCGACGCCCAGCGCCGCCAAAGCGAAGCCGCCAAGGCCTTGGACGAACGCCTACGCAAGTTTGAACCCAGCAAAGTCAGCTTTGAGGGCACCGAGTTTCTGGCGGAGCCGCAAGAAAAGCGCGCCTTTGAGCAAGCGCTGGCCAGTTTTCGCAAAGGTGACTTTGAAGTTGCACATGCGGCATTGAACGACTTTTTGGGCCGCTATCCGCAAAGCGGCTACGCCGGCGCAGCGCTCTTTTGGCTGGGCAACGCGCAATTTGTGGGCAAGGACTACAAGGGCGCGATGGCCAGTTTCAACAAGCTGCTGTCGCAAGACCCCAAGTACGCACGCGTACCTGAAGCGCTGCTGGCCGTGGCCAATTGCCAGCTTGAACTCAAAGACAGCGCAGGCGCCCGCAAGACCTTGGAAAGCCTGATTGCCGACCACCCGCGCAGCGAAGCCGCTGACGCTGCCAAAGACCGCCTCGCGCGCTTGAAGTAATGGCCCAAGACCCGCTGCTGTGCGGGCTTGCGCAGCCAGACACCCAAGCCCAGCGCCGCTTCTCGGGCCTGGACCGGCTCTACGGGCCTGAGCCAGCGCAAGCGGTGCGCAATGCGCATGTGGTGGTCGTGGGTGTGGGCGGCGTGGGCTCCTGGGCTGCTGAGGCCCTGGCCCGCAGCGGCGTGGGCCGCATCACCCTGATCGACATGGACCATGTGTCCGAATCCAACATCAACCGCCAGATCCACGCCACCACCCCAACACTTGGAATGGCAAAAATCACCGCGATGGCCGAGCGTATTGCGTTGATCAACCCGGATTGCCAGGTGCTGGGCGTGGACGCTTTTGTCGATGGCGACAACTGGCTGCAACTGCTGCCCGAAGGCGCCGATGCGGTGATTGACGCCTGCGACCAGGTCATCGCCAAGACCTCCATGGCGCAGTGGGCGCGGCAATTGGGGCGCAACTTCGTCACCGTAGGCGCCGCCGGCGGCAAGCGCCAAGCGCACGCAGCCACCATTTGCGACCTGAGCGCCTGCACCCACGACCCCTTGCTGGCCCAAGTGCGTTACCGCTTGCGCAAGTTCCACGGTGCGCCCAAAGAAGGCAAGAAAATGGGTGTAGCCTGCGTTTCCAGCCCAGAACCTGTGGCCAGCCCACAAGGTGCAACCCAGGGGGACAACACGCTGAACTGCCACGGCTACGGCTCGCTTGTCACCGTGACCGCCACCTTTGGTTTGTGCGCGGCGGGCTGGGTAATGGACAAACTTTCGCAAGCCGTGTAAATCAAGGGTAAAACGACGCTATAATTGCGGGCTTGGCAGTACGCGGAAACGCTTGCTGACGGGACGTTAGCTCAGTTGGTAGAGCAGCGGACTTTTAATCCGTTTGTCGTGGGTTCGACCCCCGCACGTCCCACCAGACTTTTATCGCAAAAGCTGCAGCCTTCGGGCTGTGGCTTTTGTCACTTTGCTGGCATGGTTTTTCGTA
>CANFNE010000258.1 GCA_947448105.1 Burkholderiales bacterium | reverse complement strand
CCACCTTATACGCCGCGTGGACGGCTACTGCCGCGACCACCAGTAACGGTACAGCCAACATCACTACCAACGGTCTAGCCGTCAATCTTGCGGCGGTGACCACGGGCACTGCTGGATATAGCGTGACCAACACAGGTGCGGCTACGACGCTGACTGGGTCTGGGCTGGCGGATACCCTCACCGGGGGAATTGGCAGCGACACCTTGTATGGCGGTTTGGGACTGGATATGCTGATTGGAGGTACCGGCGCAGATTTACTCTACGGCGGCATTGATACAGTCAAAGATATTTTCAAGTTCAACGCGGTATCCGACTCCACCACGGTAGCCAGAGACAAGATTTACAACTTTCTTAGCGGAACTGACAAGTTGGACTTCAGCGGTATTGACGCCAACAGTAAGGTAGCAGGCGATCAGGCATTCAAAAATACCAGCATCGGTACCAAAGCAACAAATTACTCAATTTGGGCCAATGTCAGCGGTTCCGACCTGATCATCAGCGCGGATACGGACGGCATCTCCAGCACCATTGAGTTTCAGCTTCAGATCATGGGGGTTACGAAACTTGCGTATGCAGACGTGGTGCTCTAAACGCGGGACATCAAGCTCTAAGTGCTCGGACTAGTGAAAAGGGCCGTTGGCCCTGCTCCAAGGTAGTTCCTCTTACGCTCTGTGGTAACAATTGTGGTAATTTAACCACTAACGGCCGACAAACCCGCGTAAAACCTATTGACTTGGCGGAAGCTGTGAGATTCGAACTCACGGAGGACTCACATCCTCGCCGGTTTTCAAGACCGGTGCCTTAAACCGCTCGGCCAAGCTTCCATGGCTGGCATTCTAACGGGGGCAGCGCCCGCCCTTGGCAGAGAGTCCGCTACTTACGAGGCCAGCAGCAAGCCCTTGGTTTCGATAAACGCCACGATCTCGTCCAGGCCGGCCAGGGTTTTGAGGTTGGTCATCACAAAGGGCCGTAAGCCCTTGGGCGTGGTGCGCATGCGGATGGTGTCGGCGCGCATGACGTCGAGGTTGGCGCCCACGTGGGGCGCCAGGTCGGTCTTGTTGATCACAAACAAATCGCTTTTGGTAATGCCCGGGCCGCCTTTGCGCGGGATTTTTTCGCCGGCGGCCACGTCAATCACGTAAATCGTCAGGTCCGAGAGCTCGGGGCTGAAAGTGGCGGCCAGGTTGTCGCCGCCGCTCTCGATGAACACGATGTCGGCGTTCGGAAAATCCACCAGCATGCGGTCAATCGCTTCGAGGTTGATGGACGCGTCCTCGCGGATGGCGGTGTGCGGGCAGCCGCCGGTTTCCACGCCCATGATGCGCTCGGCGGGCAGCGCGCCGCTCACGGTGAGCAGGCGTTGGTCTTCCTTGGTGTAGATGTCGTTGGTAATGGCCACCAAGTCGTATTGGTCGCGCATGGCTTTGCACAGCATTTCAAGAAGCGTGGTTTTGCCCGAACCCACCGGGCCGCCTATGCCCACGCGCAAAGGGGGGAGGTTTTTGGTGCGGTGGGCAATGTGGTGCAGGGCGGACATGGGCGGGCTTTCAGGATCTAAAAAGGCGGGAATATTGGACTTCATGCTGGGCGCTCAAAATGGCCAGCATGGGCGAAAACGCCTGCTGCGCGCCGGGGGGCAGCGCCAGGGCGTGGTCAACGGCGGCGGGAATGCACGCGGCCAGTGCCGACAAAATGCGCTGCCCGGCGCTTTGGCCCAGGGGCACGGATTTGATGGCCGCTTGCGTCATGTTCTCAGACCAGCCAAAGGCGTAGGCCAGCAAGCAGGCGCGCACCGGCGCCTCGGTGCTGGCAGCCGCCAGCGCAAAGGCGACCGGATAGCTCGGGTCCATGGCGGCCAAGAGCGCAATGTCGTGCGCGCTGGCGGTGGTGTGGTTGCGCAGCCATTCGAGCAGCGAGCGGCCCATTTGCTCGGTTTGCGCGCGCAGCTCGTGGCTTTCGCGGGTTTGCAAAATCCAGGCGTTCAGGCTGGCAATGGCGGCGCTGTCTGCGGTGCGCCAAGCGGCTACTGCCTGCGCAATCACGGGCAGGTCGCTGCGCGCCAGACTCAGGTGCAACTGGTCTTGCAGCCAGGCGCACGCCTGCGTCTCGGTGCTGGCGTGCCCGCTGTCCACGGCGGCTTCCAACACTTCGGAATACGAAAACCCGCCAATGGGCAAGGCCGGTGAGGCCAGCCACATCAGCTGCATCAGGCTTGAATCCAGCATGGGCCGCGTTTTAGTGGGCGTGGCCGCAGCCGGGTCCGTGGACGTGGGGTGCGGCGGCGATGGGGATGACGCTGGCTTTGGGCGCTTCGTGGGCGTGGACATGATCGCCGTCATGGTCGTGGCTGTGTCCATGCCCATGTCCATGCTCGCCATGGGCGTGGCCGCCGCTGGCGTAGGCGCCGTTCTCGGGCTCAAAAGCCTCGTCCACCGCGTGCACGATCAGGTGCATGGCGCGCAGCATGTCGGCCAGTACGTGGTCGGGTTCGATCTTCAGGTGGTCGGGCTTGAGCTCGATGGGAACATGCCGGTTGCCCAGGTGGTAGGCCGCACGAATCAGATCGTAGGGCGTGCCGTGCTGGGGGCAATGGGTGATTTTGAGCACCGCCTGGGGCGCGGCAATCACCCGCACCAGCGAGCCGTCCTCGGCCACCAACACGTCACCGCCGCGCACGGCAGTGCCGCGCGGCAGAAAAACGCCGAGCGTACGCCCGGCTGAATCGAGAGCGTCAAACCGGCTTTTCTGCCGCACGTCCCAGTCCAGTTCGACGGTCGTAGCCCGCTTGATCAGCGCCGGGGCCAGGCCAGCGCCTTGGGGGATGAGTTTGGAGGTTTGGAGCATCAGAATAAAAAGTAGCGCTGCGCCATAGGCAAACTCACCGCTGCCTCGCAGGTGAGCAACTGGCCGTCGGCGCGCACGCTGTAGGTTTGGGCATCAATCTCCATCACGGGCAAATAGCTGTTGTGGACCATGTGCTGCTTTTGCACACCGCGCACGTTTTTGACGGCGCTCAGCGTTTTGGCCAAACCAAAGCGGTCTTTGATGCCGGCGTCCAGGCCCGCCTTGGACACGAAGGTGAGCGAGCCACGGCTCAGGGCGCCGCCAAACGCGCCAAACATGGGCCGGTAATGCACGGGCTGGGGCGTGGGGATGGAGGCGTTGGGGTCGCCCATGGCGGCCACGGCGATAAAGCCGCCTTTGAGGATGAGCGCGGGCTTGACGCCAAAGAACGCCGGTTTCCATACCACCAGGTCGGCCCATTTGCCCACTTCCAGGCTGCCTACCTCGTGGCTGATGCCGTGGGCAATCGCCGGATTGATGGTGTATTTGGCCACATAGCGCTTGGCGCGGAAGTTGTCGTTGCGCTGCAATGCTTCCGTCGCTTCGGTGCGGCCGGACGCGGGTGCGAGCCAACCGCGCTGCGCCTTCATCTTGTGGGCGGTTTGCCAGGTGCGGATGATGACTTCGCCCACGCGGCCCATGGCCTGGCTGTCGCTGCTCATCATGCTGAT
>CANFNE010000257.1 GCA_947448105.1 Burkholderiales bacterium | reverse complement strand
CGGTCGCCTTCTTCAATCATGTGGTAGTCCATGATGGCTTGGCCCACCTGGCGGCACAGGCGTTTTTCCAGCTTGTGGGTTTCGTGGGCGGCGCGTTGCGCGGCCTCGCGCGTGTCGGCGGGCGCAGCCCGGGGCAGCTCAAGCGTGGCCAGGTCGGGTTCGGTCCAAATAGCGTTCATGGGGGTCTCGTTCAAGGTTTACCACTGTCCGGTTTCGACCCGGATGGCGACTTCGCAGTCGTCAAAAATTTCCAGCTTGGCGATCTTCACCCGCACCCCCAAGACGCCGGGCAACTGCATCAGGCGGTCGGCCAGCTTGCCGATCAGGCTCTCCAACAGGTTCACATGCTCGGCCGTGCATTCATTGATGATGATCTGGCGCACTTTGCGGTAGTCGAGCACATGGTTGATGTCGTCGTCGCTGGGCTGCAGGGGCTGCGTGCCCAGGTTCAACTCGGCGTCCACCTGAATCGGCTGGGGCGCGGTGAGTTCGGACTCCAAAATGCCCAGATTGGCCTCAAAGCGCAGGCCCGTGAGGTTCAGGGTTTGGTTGCCGGTGGTGCGTTGCTGCATGAAATACGCCTTACATCAGGGAGAAATCGCGCTCAAAGCGCATCAGGTGCTGGCCGCCGTCCACCAGCAAGGTGGTGCCGGTAATCGACTGGTTTTCCATGGCAAAGCGCACGGTGGCCGCCACATCGCCCGGGGTGGACGAGCGCCCCAGGGGCGAGAGCTTGTGCAGGGCGGCAAACTTGTCGTCGCTGAGCATGTGGCTGGTGATCGTCAGGCCCGGCGCCACGCCCACCACGCGCACCAGCGGGCTCAGCGCCAGCGCCAGCATGGTGGTGGCCGCCTCTAAAGCGGCTTTGGACAGGGTGTAGCTAAAGAAGTCGGGGTTCTGGTTCCAGAGCTTTTGGTCCAGCATATTGACCACCACGCCGCTGCACGGCGCGCCCAACGCCTGCTCGGGCAGGGCGCGGTTGCGTGCGTCAATGTGCGTGTGCAGGGCCTGGGCCAGCAAAATCGCGGCGCCCGTGTTGGCGCGCAGGTGCTTTTCCATGGCGGCAAAGCCAAAGTTGGCGGCGTTGTCGTGCTCAAAGGTGGACGCGCTGTTGACCACCGCGTCCAGATTGCCGAACTGTTCCACCACGCTGGGCAGCAAATGGCGCACCGCCACTTCGTTGCCCAGGTTGGCGCGAAAGCTCGCAGCGCCCGGCGTCAGGGCCGAGCATTCGGCCACGGTGCGCGCGACGTCTTCGACCGAATCGCGGTAATGCACCGCCACCCGCCAGCCGCTGGCCGCCAGCGCCAGGGCAATCTCGCGGCCCAGGCGCTTGGCGCCACCGGTGACCAGCACACTGGGGCTGTTCGGGCGGGCGGGGGGCAGGGGCGGGGACGACATAAAAAGGGACAATCCGAAAAAACCAGGCGAATTGCACTGGCGAGAACCACAATGAAGACCCCGAGTTTAACGAGCCCCCCCTTTTCCGCGCCCCACCAAGCCCAAGCTGCGGCCCCGCCTGCAGCGCCCACAGTGTCGCAGGCGCTGGCCCAACGCATAGGCCAGGCGGTGCGCGACCAAGGCGGCCGGATCGGCTTCGACACCTTTATGGCGCTGGCGCTGTACACGCCGGGCCTGGGCTATTACGCCGCCGACCTGCCCAAGTTTGGCGCCATGCCCGCAGCCCCCGGCGGCGCGCCAGGCAGCGACTTTGTGACGGCGCCCGAGATCAGCCCCTTGTTTGGCTACGCCCTGGCGCGCCAGGTGGCGCAGGCCTTGCAGGCCACCGGCACGGACGAGCTGTGGGAATTTGGCGCGGGCACCGGGGCGCTGGCAGAGCAGGTGTTGTCGGCCCTGCAGGAAATGCAGGTGCCGCTGGCGCGCTACACGATTGTGGATGTGTCGGGCTCGCTGCGCGCGCGCCAGCAAAGCCGGCTGGCGCCCTTTGGCGATCAGGTGCAATGGGCAAGTGAGTTGCCCGCGCAGATGCGCGGCGTGGTGCTGGGCAACGAGCTGATTGACGCCATGCCGGTGCAACTGCTGGCGCGCGTGGGCGGCGTATGGCACGAGCGTGGCGTGGCGCTGGCGGCAGCGCCAGCTTCAGCGTCAGCCGGTACGGCATTGGGCACGGGTGACGCCGCCGATGGCACCCCGCCAGCCATCGACGTCTTCGCCTGGTCCGACCGCCCCACGGCGCTGCGCCCACCGGTTGAGATTGAAGGCGACCACGACTACCTGACCGAAATCCACCCGCAAAGCGAAGCCTTTGTCCGCACCCTGGCCCAGCGCCTGGAGCGCGGCGCCGTGTTCTTGCTGGACTATGGATTTCCTGAGGCCGAGTACTACCACCCCCAGCGCCACATGGGCACGGTGATGTGCCACCAAGCGCACCGCAGCGACGCCGACCCGCTGGTGCGTGTGGGTGAAAAAGACATTACCGCCCACGTCAACTTCACCGGGCTGGCGCTGGCCGCCCAGGACGCGGGCCTGGAGGTGCTGGGTTACACCAGCCAGGCGCATTTTTTGATCAATTGCGGCTTGGTGGACTTGATGCAGGCGGCTGCCTTGCCGGTGCGTGCGTCGGCGCAGCGGCTGATCCTGGAGCACGAGATGGGGGAGTTGTTTAAGGTGATTGCGCTGGGGGTTGGCGCGCCTTGGCAGCCGTTGGGGTTTGGGCAGGGGGATCGGACGCACCGGCTTTGACATCCACGGATTGCCATATCCATTAGCGCTCCTTCCAGCTAAGCGGGTTTTTTGCCCCCCCTATCCCCCCAGCCCCCTTTCCACCCCGGCGGGGTGGAAAGGGGGAGCGAACAGCCATATTTTGTTTTTTTCGCTTCGGCTAGCCTTCTACTGGGGATATACCTTCGCGGCTGGCCGCTGCTCGTAGGCGCGGCGCCGTCGCCGCGACGGCTTTCGGGGTTTGGGCATTGCAGCTTCAGCCAAGATTCGCGGCGAGGCGCCGCTCTTACCAACGATCGCCGCCTATGGCCAGCGGGCAGTTCCCGGTGGTGTCCTAGCCGACGCGACAAAATCAAATGTGGCTGTTCGGCTCCCCTCTCTCGCCCGCTGGGCGAGAGAGGGGTTGGGGGAGAGAGTGGGCAGATAAACCACATCCGGGTGCACAGAGCACTGCGGGCCACTTTTTTGGAACCCACGTCTATTTCAACGGTTAGCATCGCCGCCTGCGGCGCTGGTTTGCCCCAAGAGCAACTACCGCGCGCCACGATAGAACCGCATTTTGTGAATAACGCCCTATGACCTCTTTCGCCGCGAACCTGTCTTTCCCTCCCGCCATGGCGCCCGTAGCTTGCGTGGACATTGGCGGCACCAAGGTGGCCGTGAGCGTGGCCGATGGCCAGGGCGTGCGTGGCAAGCTGGCCGAGCCTACCGCCACCGTGGGCGACCGGGGCGCGCTGGCCGACCAAATCATTCGCATGGTGGCGCAAAGCTGCGCCAATGCCGGTGTCGCAGTCGCCGACCTGTCGGCCGTGGGCGTGGTGTCTTGCGGGCCGTTTGTGATG
>CANFNE010000256.1 GCA_947448105.1 Burkholderiales bacterium | reverse complement strand
TGGGCCGGTCTGGCAGCGGCCGTGGGTGCCACCCAGGGCGGCCACCGCGTCACCGTGCTGGAAGCCACGCGCACCCTGGGCGGGCGCGCCCGCACACTCGCGCCAGACGTGACGCATCTGCTGCCCGACGGCAGTACGCCGCCGCTGGACAACGGCCAGCACATTCTGATAGGCGGCTACCGCGAAACCCTGGAGCTGATGCGAACCGTGGGCCTGGACCCCGCCGCCCTGCTGCTGCGCATGCCCCTGGCTTTGCAGTTTCCCGATGGCAGCGGCCTGCGCCTGCCCGACTGGCCCCAGCCCTGGAACCAGTTGGCCGGGGTGCTGGGCGCGCGTGGCTGGAGCCTGGGGGACAAATGGTCGCTCTTGGCGGCGCTGCGGCGCTGGCAGCGTGCCCACTTTCAATGCAGCGCCGCAGCCACCGTGGCCGAACTCTGCGTAGGCATCCGCCCGCAGGTGATGGACAGCTTTATCGAGCCCTTGTGTGTTTCTGCCTTGAACACGGGCGCGCAACAAGCCAGCGGCCAGGTCTTTTTGACCGTGCTGCACGACACGCTCAAGCCCGTGGCGCAACCCACGTTGCCCGGTGGTGCGGTGCCAGACCCGGCTGCCTCGCGCCCCTGGGCCGGATCAGACCTGTTACTGCCGCGCGCCGACCTGTCGGCCCTGTTTCCCCAAGCGGCGGCGCACTGGCTGCAAGCCCGAGGCGCCGTGGTGCGGCTGGGCGAACGCGCGCCCACGCCGCGCTGGTCTGCCGGCCAGTGGCGGGTCGGTGACGAGGACTTTGACGCCGTGGTCTGGGCCACCGCGCCCGCCCAAGCGGTGCAAGCCCTGGCTGAATATGCGCCCGAGGCGCCCAAAAATCTGGCCATCTACCTTGAGCGCTGGCTGCGCCCGGCCCAAAAGCTGAAATACGAAGCCATTGCCACGGTCTACGCGCACGCGGGTGGTCTGGTGCTGCCCGCGCCCATGATGGCCTTGGCCAGCAGCCCCCAGTTTCCCGCGCAGTTTGTGTTTGACCGGGGCCAGCTCGGTGGCCCTGCGGGCTTGCTGGCTTTTGTGGTGAGTGCTGCCGCTGGCACGCACGACGCCCTAGAAGCACAGGTGCTGTCCCAGGCAAACACCCAGCTCGACCACTTGTTGGGTGGCCAGCGTTTGGTGCCAGTGCAAACCGTGGTGGAAAAGCGCGCCACCCTGGCCTGTACGCCCCGGCTGGCGCGTCCGCCCCAGCGCATCGCACCGGGCTTGCTGGCCTGCGGCGACTACCTCTACGCGCCCTACCCGTCCACACTCGAAGGCGCGGTGCGCAGCGGCCTGATGGCGGCCATGGCCTTGGACGAGGCCGACGGCTTTTCCTGGAAACCCTGAGCGCCCTGGAGGCGCCGTTCAGGCCGAAAGCTTCAACCCCAGCGCGGCGCACAACTGCGCCATATCGGTGGTGGTCACGTGCGGGGTGTGCGGGTGGCTCCAGACCTTGGCGTCGCGGTTGAGCCAGGCCGCTTGCATGCCCGCGTCGAGCGCGCCGACCACGTCCAGGTGCGCGTCGTCACCCACGTGCAGCACCTGGTCGGGCGCACATTGCAGCGCGCGCGCGGCCGCATGAAATATGTCGATGTGCGGCTTGGCCACGCCACACGACTGGGCGCTGACGCTGCCCACAAAATAGCTCCCTAAACCCACCTTGTGCACATCGGCATTGCCGTTGGACACCGCCAACACCGGAAAGCGCGCCGCCAGTGCCGCCAATGCGCCCAAGGCGTCCGGGTACAGCGTCACACGCTGGCGTTCGGCAAAAAACACCTCAAACGCAGGGAGCGCCAGCGCCGTGTCTTCGCCGGCCTGACCCAACGCGCGCTGCAGGTACAAGCGGCGCAGGGCGCTGAAATCGTGGGCCACTTCGGGGTGCGCCAGGTTGACCGCTTTGCGCAACTGGCTGCGCGTAGCGCTGTCGCGCAGCAAGGTGGACGTGGCCGGTGCGTGCTGGGCCAGCCAGTGGGCAAGAGCCTGTTCGGCACGAACAATCGTGGGCTCCACGGGCCACAGCGTGTCGTCCAGGTCCAGGGTGATGGCTTTGATTTTGGAAACGTCGAGCATAGGTGGGCGAGAATAGCGCATGCCCTTCGCCAAAGAACCCCTATTTACCCACGGCCAAACGCCGCGCACCGCCGTCTTGTATTGCAACCTGGGCACGCCCGACGCCCCCACCGCCCCCGCAGTACGCCGCTACCTGGCCGAATTTTTGAGCGACCAGCGCGTAGTTGAAATCCCGCGTCTGCTGTGGCTGCTGATCTTGCACGGCATCATCCTGCGCTTTCGCCCGGCCAAATCGGCGGCCAAATACGCCAGCGTCTGGACGCCCGAGGGCTCACCGCTCAAGATCGGCACCGAAAAACAGGCCACGCTGCTGCAAGGCTGGCTCGGCGAGCAAGGCGACAAAGTGGTGGTGCGCTGGGCCATGCGCTACGGCAGCACCTCGATTGCCTCGCAGCTTGACGCGCTCAAGGCCGAAGGCGTGACCCGCGTGCTGGTGCTGCCGGCCTATCCGCAGTATTCGGCCACCACCACGGCCAGCCTGTTTGACGCGGTTTACACCTGGGCCGCCAAAATCCGCAGCATCCCCGAACTGCGCTTTGTCAACCACTACCACGACCACCCGGCCTACATCGAAGCACTGGCGGCCAGCGTGCGCAACTACTGGCTGGGCAAAACCCGCCCCGAAGTGCTGGTCATGAGCTTTCACGGTGTGCCAGAGCGCACGCTGGCCCTGGGCGACCAATACCACTGCGAATGCTTCAAAACCGCACGCCTGCTGGCTGAAGCCCTGGGCCTGTCCAAAGACCAGTACAAAGTCACCTTCCAAAGCCGCCTGGGCCGCGCCAAATGGTTGGAGCCCTATACCGAGCCCACGCTGATTGCCATGGCGCAGGCCGGCGTGCAGCGGGTGGACGTGGTGTGCCCCGGCTTCACCAGCGACTGCCTGGAAACCCTCGAAGAGATAAATATGGAAGCGCGCGAGGCCTTTTTGCATGCCGGGGGCGCGGCGTTTGGTTACATCCCGTGCCTGAACGACGACCCGGCTGGCATCACCGCCCTGGGCGCCGTGGCGCAGCAGCACCTGGCGGGCTGGAACACCCAGGAGCTGGCCGACCCGCGCACGCTTGCGGCATCCCGCGCCGCCGCCCTGGCCCTGGGCGCCAAGCGATAAGACCGGCGCGCAGCACCCGCCCTATGGCGATTGTTTTAGCCCCGATGGAGGGCCTGCTGGACTTTGTGCTGCGCGACATCCTGACCCGGGTGGGCGGCATTGACCGCTGCGTGTCTGAGTTCATCCGCGTGACCAACACCTTGCTGCCCGAGCGCGCCTTTGTGCGCGTGGTGCCCGAGCTGCTGACCGGGGGACGCACCTTGTCAGGCGTGCCGGTGCGCCCCCAGTTACTGGGGTCAGACCCCCATTGCCTGGCCGACAACGCGGCGCGCGTGGCAGGCCTGGGCGCCGACGGCGTGGACCTGAACTTTGGCTGCCCGGCCAAGCAAGTCAACCGCCATGGCGGCGGCGCCGCCTTGTTG
>CANFNE010000255.1 GCA_947448105.1 Burkholderiales bacterium | reverse complement strand
GGGGCTAGGCTGCGAAAATCTGCGGGGCATTGACGTAGTGCTTGCGGATGGCAGCCTGGTGCACGCCAGCGCTAACGAAAATACCGATCTCTTCTGGGCCGCGCGCGGCTCCGGTCCCGGCTTTTTCGGCGTGGTCGTTCGCTACCACCTGAAACTGCATGTACGACCCAAGTTCGTCGGCATGAAGCTGCAAGTGTTTCGCCAAAAGCACCTGGAAGACGTATTCACCTGGGCTGACCGCGTGGGGCCGCAGGTGTCGCCCAAGGTGGAATTCCAGATGGTCTTCAACCACCGATCCATGGGCATCTTTAGCGACGGCATTGAGGTATACGCGCCGGTACTGGCTGACAGCTGGAAAGAAGCCCGCGCGGCGGTTGACTTTATAGATAAGAGCCCGATCCGCTCCAAAGCCAGCTTCACGTTCCCGCTGATGCCCCTCTCATTGGACTTCATGATGAAGTCGGGCGAAAAAACTCTGTTTTGGCCCGGCGTACGCTGGTATGCCGACAACATGTGGCTCGACGGCCCCATCGACCCCTTGCTGCCGGCCTTGCGGCGCATTGCCGACACCCAGCCGCCCCACCCCAGCCATGTGCTCTGGCTCAATTGGAACCCGCCGCCCCAGCGGCAGGACATGGCCTTCTCGGTAGAGACGCGCACCTACTTGGCGCTCTACACCGCCGTGCGCACGCAGGCCGATGAAACCAAGTACGCCAGCTGGTCCACCGAGAACATGCGCACCCTGGCCGAACACAGTCACGGCATACAACTGGCGGACGAAAACCTGGCCCTGCGCCCGGCGAAATTCATGTCGTCCCCCAACCTGGCGCGGCTTGACCAGATCCGCGCAAAGCGCGACCCGCAAGGCCTTTTTCACGCTTGGATGGGACGCCCTGATCAGCTGCCCTCCAACCCCACTGCGAGCTGATGCACCATGAAAAACTCTTTGCTCCCCCCCAACACGCTGGCCCTGCAAAGCCTTTACTACTGGGAAAAAACCGCTGGCCCACGCGTGTGCCTGACGCAGCCCATGCAAGGCGGCGAAGTTCAAACTTTCACCTGGGCCCAGGCGCTCAATGAAACACGCCGCATGGCCGTCCACCTCAAATCATTGGCGCTGGCGCCGGGCAGCCGCATTGCCATCTTGTCCAAAAACACGGCGCACTGGCTGATGGCGGACTGGGCGATCTGGATGGCCGGTTTTGTGTCGGTACCGCTCTACCCCACTTTAGCGGCGGGCACGGTGCGCCAGATACTGGAACACAGCGAAGCGCAGTTGCTCTTTGTCGGCAAGCTTGACGACTGGGACGCCATGAAAGCCGGTGTGCCCGAGGGCTTGGCTTGCATCAGCCTGCCGCTGGCGCCGCCCAACCATTACCCCACATGGAGCAGCGTGATCGCAGACCTGGCGCCGCTGACAGGCGAGCCGGTGCGCGGCGGCGATGAGCTTTGCACCCTGATGTACACATCGGGCACCACCGGAAACCCCAAGGGAGTGATGCACAGCTTTGCCAACTTTGCGCGGGCCATTACTGAAGGCCTGGCACGCATCCCGATGGACGCAAACTACCGCATCATGTCTTACCTGCCGCTGTCCCACATTGCCGAACGCGTCATGGTCGAGCACGCGCTGCTAGCCACGGGGCTCCAATTGTTTTTTTCAGATTCGCTGGACACCTTTGCGCAAGACCTGCGCCGGGCGCGCCCGACGTTTTTCTTCTCGGTCCCAAGGCTTTGGGTCAAGTTCAAGGAAGGCGTGGACGCCACGATGCCCCCGGCAAAGCTTGCCCGCCTGCTCAAGATTCCTATCGTGCGCGGCTTGGTACGCAAAAAAGTGCTCACCACGCTGGGCCTGGATCAATGCCGTTTTGCCGCCGGTGGCGCCGCGCCCATGCCAGCCGACTTGCTGCGCTGGTACACGGCCTTGGGGCTTGACATCGTCGAAATCTACGGCATGACCGAAAACTGCGGCGTCTCGCACACCACCCTGCCGGGCAATAGCCGGCCTGGCACGGTGGGCCTGAACTTTCCCGGCGTGCAATGTCGCCTAGCGCCCGCCGACAGCGAGATACAGATGAAGAGCAATATGCTGATGCTGGGGTACTTCAAGGAGCCGCAACTCAGCGAGGAGGCGCTCACTTCTGATGGCTGGCTGCGCACCGGTGACAAGGGCGCGCTGGACGCAGAAGGCAATCTCAAAATCACCGGCCGCGTGAAAGACCTGTTCAAAACCAACAAAGGCAAGTACGTGGCTCCCGCGCCAATCGAGGACAAGCTCGCGCTCACGCCCGGGGTCGAGGCCTGCTGCGTGGTCGGCTCCAACCTGGGCCAGCCGCTGGCGCTGTTGATGCTGTCCATGCTGGCGGCCAAGCAGTCCCTGGAGGGCGCCCACCGCGCCAGTCTGGAAGCCGGCATCGCCGCCAAACTGGCCGAAGTTAACGCTACGCTGGACCCGCACGAGCAACTGTCTTGCATGGTGGTCATCTCCGAGGCCTGGACGGTAGAAAGCGGCCTTATCACGCCCACATTCAAGGTCAAGCGCAACCGCATTGAAGAGGTATACGGCAAGTCTTTCGAAAACTGGACGGCACAACGCAAAAAAGTGCTGTGGCACGGAGCCTGAACGCTGTGTCCAAGTGGCACGACGTGCGCTCAAGGCCGCGAGATGCGGCCATTTTTTCAGGCGGCGAGCGCCGCCTCGATATATTTGCCCAAGCTCTTGGGCGCGTCGGTAGGCGCATAGCGCTTGAGAACCGCGCCATCTTTGCCCACTAGGAACTTGGTGAAGTTCCACTTGATACCCTTGGTGCCCAGCAGACCGGGCGCCTCACTGCACAGCCACTGGTAAAGCGGGTGCGCGTTGTCGCCGTTGACATTCACCTTGGCCATCATCGCAAAACTCACGCCATAGTTCATCTGGCAAAACTCGGCAATCTCGTCGTTGCTGCCCTTGTCCTGCGCGCCAAATTGGTTGCAGGGAAAGCCCAGCACTACCAGGCCCTGGGCGCCGTATTGCTGGTGCAAGGCCTCCAGACCAGCGAACTGCGGCGTGAAACCACAGGCGCTGGCGGTATTGACGATCAGCAGCGCTTTTCCCTTGAACTGGTCCAGGTGCACACTCTGACCGTTGATTTGAAGGGCTTCGAAGTCGTAGATGGTTGTCATATTTTAAAGTTACAAAATGAAGTTGAGATGCTGCGGGCGCTTGCCTGAAATGTCAAGCAATACCAAGCCTCGGGTCACTCGCTTCCATTCGTTCTCAGCCGGGGGAAATGGCGGGCACGCGCTGAGCCCTCTTCACAGCAGCCGCGGTCGGCTGGCAATACCCCGTTAATGGAGGGCAAAAACAAAAAAGCCCCGGCGTACGGGGCTTTTAGGGGTATTTTTCGGACCGTACTGGACGGTCTAAACTTCACCTTGGCGGAGTGGACGGGACTCGAACCCGCGACCCCCGGCGTGACAGGCCGGTATTCTAACCAACTGAACTACCACTCCTGGTAGCGACAACGTTGCCGTTGCCTACTCATGCTTTCATCATCTTGCGATGAATCTGGCGACCCCACGGGGATTCGAACCCCGGTACTCACCGTGAAAGGGTGATGTCCTAGGCCTCTAGACGATGGGGTCAAAACCTTGGACTAAT
>CANFNE010000254.1 GCA_947448105.1 Burkholderiales bacterium | reverse complement strand
GCAATAGACATCTCTGAAATCCGCATCAACAGCGACCGCCTCTGGGCCTCCCTCATGGAACTAGCCCAAATCGGCGCTACGCAAAAAGGCGGTGTTTGCCGCCTGACGCTCACCGACCTGGACAAACAAGGCCGCGACCTGGTGACCCGCTGGGCGCGCGAAGCCGGCATGACGGTCACCATCGACAAAATCGGCAACGGCTTTATGCGCCGCGCCGGGCGCAACAACAGTTTGCCGCCCATCATGACCGGCAGCCACATCGACACCCAGCCCACGGGCGGCAAGTTTGATGGCAATTACGGCGTGCTGGCGGGCATCGAGGTGGTGCGCACGTTGAACGACTTGGGAATCGAGACCGAGGCGCCGATTGAGGTGGCGTTTTGGACCAACGAAGAAGGCTCGCGCTTTGTGCCCGTGATGATGGGCTCGGGCGTGTTTGCCAAGGCGTTTACCTTAGAGCACGCCTATGCCGCCACCGACACCGAAGGCAAAACCGTGGGCGCAGAGCTGGCGCGCATTGGCTATGTGGGCGACCAAGAACCCGGCGACCACCCGATAGGCGCGTATTTTGAGACGCACATTGAGCAGGGCCCCGTACTGGAGGACAACGACATCACCATCGGCGTGGTGCAAGGCGTGCTGGGTATCCGCTGGTTTGACTGCACCGTGACTGGCATGGAAGCGCACGCTGGCCCCACGCCCATGGCGCTGCGCCGCGACGCCATGCAGGTGGCCACGCACATCATGCAAGAGGTGGTGGCCAGCGCGCTGCGCCACGCGCCCCATGGGCGCGGTACCGTGGGCATGGTGCAGGTGCATCCCAACAGCCGCAACGTGATTCCGGGGCGCGTCAAGTTCAGCATTGATCTGCGCAACAGCACCGATGCGCTGGTAGACCAGATGGCAGACGAGGTGAAAGCCTTTGCCGCGCGCAAGAGCCAAGAGACCGGGCTGGACGTCAAGATCGAGCTGGTGTCGAGCTATTCGGCTATCGGCTTTCATGGCGACTGCATTGACGCCGTGGCGCGCGCAGCGGCCAAGCTGGGATATTCGAACATGCCGGTGGTCTCGGGCGCCGGGCACGACGCGGTCTACATGGCCAAGCTGGCGTCCAGCGGCATGATCTTTATCCCGTGCAAAGACGGCATCAGCCACAACGAGATTGAAGACGCCAAGCCCGAGCACATTGCCGCCGGTTGCAACGTGCTGCTGCACGCTATGCTGGAGCGCGCCCGCACCTGAAGAACAACAATGACAGAGAACCTTCCATGAGCCAGGATCCCGCAACAAAGCCCCCCCATTTGGCCGTAGAAGTCCGCGACGCCTCCCTGATTTACAACCCGCACACCGCCCCGGTCCATGCGCTCTCGAACGTGGACCTGGCCATTGAGCCCGGCGAATTTGTGTCCTTGATCGGCCCCTCGGGCTGCGGCAAGACCACGCTCTTGCGCGTGATTGCCGACCTGGAGCACATCACCAGCGGCAGCGTGCTCGTCAACGGCGTCTCACCCCACGACGCGCGGCTGGCGCGGGCGTATGGCTATGTGTTTCAGGCGCCTGCGCTGTTTCCGTGGCGCACGGTGCTGGGCAACGTCAAGCTGCCGCTGCAAATCCAGGGCCGCCCGGCTGCCGAATGCGAGGCCATTGCCCGCGAACAACTCGCGCGCGTGGGCCTCTCGGGATTTGAGTCCAAATTCCCCTGGCAGCTTTCGGGCGGTATGCAGCAGCGCGCCTCCATTGCGCGCGCGCTGTCGTTTGAGCCGCGCATTTTGATGATGGACGAGCCCTTTGGCGCGCTCGATGAAATCACCCGCGACCGGCTGAACGAACAGTTGCAGCAGCTCTGGCAGCGCGAGCGGCGCACCGTGGTGTTTGTGACGCACTCGATTGCCGAGGCGGTGTATTTGTCCACCCGCATCGTGGTCATGTCGCCCCGGCCCGGGCGCATCGTGCGCACCATCACCTCCACCCTGCCCGACGAGCGCCACCTGGGCCTGCGCGACTCGGTGGAATTCATGGAAATGGCGCACGCCGTACGCGAGGCGCTTGCCGATGGCCACCACGACTAGCCCCGCCGCCCCGCAAACGGGCTGGGGTGCACGTCTGCAAAGCCAGGGCCTGCCCATATTGGTGATCCTGGCGGCGACCTTGCTGGCCTGGTACGCCCTGACCGTCTACCTGAACGCCCCTGGCGCCATCGAGCGCGTGCTTGATCCCAAAGGCCCCTGGGGCTGGCGGGACTTGGTAGATGCCACCCTGGCCATGCAGCGCCCGGTGATGCCCGCGCCGCACCAGGTCGCGGTCGATTTGTACAGCAGCCTGACGGACTGGCCGCTGGATTCACCGCGCAACCTGCTGTTCCACGTGGCCGTGACCGGCCAAAGCACGCTGGTGGGCTTTGCCATGGGCACCGCGCTGGGGCTAATTCTGTCGGTGTGCATCGTGCATTCACGCACCCTGGACCGGGCCTTGCTGCCCTGGATCGTGGCGTCTCAGTCGGTGCCGGTGCTGGCAATTGCGCCCATCGTGCTGGTGATTTTGGGCAGCATGGGCTTTGCCGGCGTGGCGCCCAAGGCGGTGATCGCCATGTACTTGTGCTTTTTCCCGGTAACGGTGGCCATGGTGCAAGGCTTGCGCTCGCCCCAGGTTATTGAGACGGAAATGATGCACACCTACGCCGCCACCCGCTGGCAGGCGCTGTGGATGCTGCGCTTGCCAGCCGCCCTGCCCTTTTTGTTTCCAGCGCTGCGCGTGGGAATTGCCGCCGGACTGGTGGGCGCCATGGTGGCCGAGTTGCCCACGGGCGCGCAGGCGGGTCTGGGCGCGCGCCTGCTGACCGGCTCCTACTACGGCCAAACCGTGCAAATCTGGTCGGCGCTGGTGATGTCGGCGCTGTTGGGCTTGACGCTCACCGCCGCTATGGCCGCACTTGAAGCGGCGGTGCTTGGACCCCGGAGGCGGCCATGAGCGCGCACGCTCCCACCCAGCGCCCGTGGCTGGCCGGTGCCTGGAACCTGGCGGCCCTGGGCCTGGCCCTGTACTTTTTGTTCTCCAGCCTGGCCGCTACCGACACGCCCAAGGACACGGCGTTTTGGGCTGCCACTGCCACGCTGGCGGTGCTGGCGGTGCTGGGCATACAGCGCCTGGCCGCGCTCGAAGGCAGCAAGTGGTTCCCGCTATTTACGGCGGCGGTGTTCGGGCTCTGGATCCTCTACTTTTGGCAGCTGCTGACGGTGGCGCTGGACGTGCCGCGCGTGCTGCTGCCCGCGCCCTGGCTGATTGTGGTGTCGCTGCAAGAGCATCTGCCGGTGCTGGGTGGCGACTTTGTGCAAACCGTGGTCAAGGCGGTGCTGGTGGGCTGGCTGCTGGGCTGCGGCCTGGGTTTTGGCGTGGCGCTCGCCATTGACCGCATGCCGTTTTTGCAGCGCGGCCTCTTGCCCATCGCCTCGCTGACCAGCACCATTCCGCTGGTGGGCGTTGCGCCCATTGCGGTGATGTGGTTTGGCTTTGACTGGCCGTCCAAGGCGGCCGTAGTGGTGCTGATGACCTTCTTCCCCATGCTGGTGTCCACGCTGGCAGGCCTGACAGCCGCCGACCGGTTGGAGCGCGAACTCATGCACAGCTACGCCGCCAGCTATGGCCGCACGCTGTGG
>CANFNE010000253.1 GCA_947448105.1 Burkholderiales bacterium | reverse complement strand
GCCTGCGGACCTGTCGCACCCACCGCCACCGTCCAGGCACGGACTTCTTTTACACCGGCGGTAAAGTAGGTGTGCAAGCCCAAGAGGCTGTAGGCGGAACGCACCAGGCGGTTCAGGCCGGGTTCGGTCTGGCCGAGTTCTTCCAGGAACATTTGGCGGTCCTCGTCGCTCATCTCGCTCATTTCCGCTTCCATCTTGGCGCTGATAGAAACCACAGGGGCGTTTTGGGCGGCGGCAAAGGCTTTCAGGCGGTCGAGCATGGGGTTGTTTTCAAACCCGTCCTCGGCCACGTTGGCCACAAACATGGCGGGCTTGGCGGTAATCAAGAAGAACTGTTTCAGGAGCGGCTGCTCTTCCTTGCTGAAATCCAGCGTGCGCACCGGCTTCGCTTCATTGAGCGCCGCTTGGCATTTCTCCAAAATAGCCACCAGCTTGATCGACTCTTTGTCGCCCGAGCGCGCCAGCTTGGTCACGCGGTGCAGGGCTTTTTCTACTGCGCTCAGGTCGGCCAGGCACAGTTCGGTCTGGATCACTTCAATATCAGCAATCGGGTCTACCCTGCCTGCCACGTGGATCACGTTGTCGTCTTCAAAGCAGCGCACCACGTTGATGGTGGCGTCGGTTTCGCGGATGTGGGCCAAAAACTTGTTGCCCAGGCCCTCACCCGTGCTCGCACCCGCCACCAGGCCGGCAATGTCCACAAATTCCACAATGGCCGGCACGATGCGCTCGGGCGTAATGATGGCAGCGAGTTGCTGCAGGCGCGGGTCCGGCACCTCGACCACGCCCACATTGGGCTCGATGGTGCAAAAGGGGTAGTTTTCTGCGGCAATGCCGGCTTTGGTCAGCGCGTTAAACAGGGTCGATTTACCGACGTTGGGCAGGCCTACGATGCCGCATTTCATGGATTTGTCCTTTTGGATTGGTCAGGGTGGCCGCAGAGGGGGCATTCGCGCCCGGCGGGGGCTGGCTTGGCCAGCGAGCCGCTGATTGTAGATAGGCCGAGACACGCGCCCATTGGGGCCTAACGCCCCAGGCGCCCTGCAGCGGTTTCGTGCTTACCGCGCACCGGCTCCAGCGTGCCTGCCTGCCCCATGCCGAAGGGCGGCATATTGACGTAGATGTTTTCGTAGCTGCCTGCGGTGACCGCATACGTTTCATGCCAGATGCCGACAGCGTCGTTGCCCTTGATGGCTTTGTTAAAGGCCCGCCAGGCCGGCAGATGCTGCGCGTCGCGGTCTTTGGCGTAGGCCAACAAATGGTCCATGGACCGCCAGTACTGCACTTGCATGATGGTGCGTGACAACCAAATGTCTTGGTGCAACAGTCCTAAGTCCGGTTGCGACTGCAGCTCGCGCAGCATGCGGCCCATGGACGAGACCACCGGCAGCCATTTGTGCACTTTCCAGGGCTGGTTAAAGCGCATCCCGATCAAGAACAGCACAAAGTCGCCTTCGATGTGTGCCGTCATTCGTTCCGTGTGAATCATGGTGGGGCCCTTTGCGTGCTCAGAGATGCACATGCTAGCGGTGCGTGGCACGGATCCAACCGGGGTGCTTCCATGGCGATCACTGGCAGGGGTAGACCGTGCCCAGCGCGTTGAGCAGCACCAACGGGGCGGGCATGTCGGCTTCGTACAGATCGGCCTGGCGGCGCAGCTCGGTGTCAAACAGTTCGCGTGCCATGCGCGGCTCCAAGCGGCGCTCCAGCGGGCAAAAGCCCGGTGTGGCGCCCAGGCGCACGGCCTTGGCCTGCGCCTCCAGAGCACCTTCAAGCAGGCCCACCAGGTAATACAGGGCATGGACTTCGCCTGCGGCTTCGGTCTTTTCCAGCGTGCGCAGCTCGCGCACGCTCATGGCGCTGGCGCTGTGGGCTGCCAGAAAGCCAACGGCCAGGGCGATGGCGAGGGAAATGGGTCGGAACATGGTTTTCTCCAGGGCTAGGGCAGCGGCGGCGCCTACTGTGCCAGAAGCCCAATCCCCCAGGCCGGCGTGTGGACGCAGCCGTTGTTCCCGGAGGGGGACTGCGCTGGCGTAAGCGCGTCAGCGTGGGGCCGCTCCTACAATGCCCGCCATGGCACGACCTTTTGACGTATGTATCCGCGGCGCCGGCATTGTGGGCCGCGCGCTGGCCCTGCAACTGGCGTCCCAGCGCCTGCGGGTGGCACTGGTGGACCAGCGCATGGGCGGGGCAAGCCCTGCCTCCGATGGCCACAGCGACGTGCGCGCTTATGCGCTTAACCCCGCTTCGCGCAACTTGCTCCAAGGCCTGCGCTGCTGGCCCGACGCCCTGCACGCCACGCCCGTGGTCGCTATGGAAGTGTTGGGCGATGCCGGGGGCAGCACCCGTTTTGACGCGGTGGACTCGTCGGCGGAGGCGCTCAACTGGATCGTGGACGTGCCCGAGCTGGAAAAGCTGCTTGCGTCTGCCATTGGTTTTCAGAGCCTGATTGAAGTGGTCAGCACGCCGCAGGCCGCGCCGCTGACCGTGGTGTGCGAAGGCAAAGCCAGCCGCACGCGGGAAGAGTTTGGCGTCGAGTTCATCGCCCAGCCCTATGCGCAGTGGGCGCTGGCGGCGCGGGTGGATTGCGCTCTGCCGCACGGCCAGGTAGCGCGCCAGTGGTTTTCGCAGCTTGAGGGCCACGGCGAAATCGTCGCCTTGCTGCCGCTGGGCGGCGCCAACGGCCACCCATGCGCGCTGGTCTGGTCCGCGCCGCCCGAGCGTGCGCAGGCGCTGCAAGCGCTGGACGCTGCTGAGTTTTGCGTGCAACTGCAAGCCGCCAGCCACCACGCCCTGGGCGATATGCACCTCACGAGCGAGCGCCAGATTTGGCCCTTGCAGCATTCGCAGGCCGCGCAGTGGTGCGGCGCGGGCGCAGCACCCGGATCTGGCGCCTGGGTGCTGGCCGGGGACGCGGCGCATGCGGTGCACCCGCTGGCCGGCCAAGGCCTGAACCTGGGCCTGGGTGACGCGGCCGAACTCGCCGCCGTGCTCGAAGCCCGGCCCTACTGGCGCAGCGTGGGCGACTTGCGCCTGCTGCGCACCTACGCGCGTGCGCGCAAGTCCGAACTGGCCCTGATTGGCGGCGCGGGCGATGCGCTGCAACAGCTTTTTTCGCGCGACAGTGCCTGGGCGCGCAGCCTGCGCAACGCCGGTATGCGCGCGTTTGAGCGCAGCGGCCCCCTCAAAGCCTGGGTGGCGCAGCGCGCCATGGGCTTGCGCGGCCACTGACGCCAGCTTTTCCCTTATTCATTACTCCGACCCGCGATGCAAAAACTCTTGAAATCCCTGCTGCTTGCGCTGCTCGCCACCCTGAGCCTGGGCGCGCTGGCGCAAGAAGCCGCCATCCGCAAAAACATCGCCACGCGCTTGCCCCAGCTCAAGGCGATTGACGAGGTGCGCAAGACCGATATGCCCGGCCTGTTCGAGGTGCGCGTCAACGGCACCGAGATTTATTACACCGACGCCCAGGCCAACTACCTGATAGAAGGCAACCTGATCGACACCCGCAACCGGCGCAACCTGACCGACGAGCGGGTAGAAAAGCTCACCGCCATCAAGTTTGAGAGCCTGCCGCTCAAAGACGCTTTCACCATAGTGCGTGGCAACGGCGAAAGAAAAATCGCCGTATTTGAAGACCCCAACTGCGGCTACTGCAAGCGCTTTGAGCGCGACCTGCAAAAGGT
>CANFNE010000252.1 GCA_947448105.1 Burkholderiales bacterium | reverse complement strand
GTAGCCGTTTTGCATGCCTTGCTTCCAGTACGGGCCGTTGGGGCCGGGCGCCATGCGCCATTTCGGTGTGCCGTCCGCATTCACTACGGGCAGGCCAGGCTTGACCATGTCGGCGGTAAAGGCGGTGTACCAGAAGATCTGCTGGGCGATCTGGCCCTGGGCGGGCACCGGGCCGGCTTCGCCAAAGGTCATGCCGGTGGCTTCCTTGGGTGCGTACTTCTTCATCCAGTCGATGTACTTGGTCAAAGCGTAAACGGCAGCCGGCGAATTGGTTGCGCCACCACGGGATACAGACGCACCCAAAGGCGTGCAGCCATCGGCGGATGCGCGAATGCCCCATTCGTCCACGGGTTTGCCGTTCGGAATGCCGATGTCAGCCGTACCCGCCATGGACAACCATGCGTCGGTGAAGCGCCAGCCCAGCGAGGGGTCTTTTTTGCCGTAGTCCATGTGGCCATAAATGGGCTTTCCGTCGATGGTCTTGACGTCTTCGCTAAAAAAGGCGGCGATGTCTTCGTAGGCGCTCCAGTTCAAAGGCACGCCCAGGTCGTAGCCGTACTTGGCTTTGAACTTGGCCTTGAGCTCGGGCTTCTCAAACAGGTCCGCGCGGAACCAGTACAGATTGGCGAACTGTTGGGTGGGCAACTGGTACAGCTTGCCATCAGGCGCAGTAGTGAAGCTGGTGCCGATAAAGTCTTTGAGATCCAAGCCGGGGTTGGTGAAGTCCTTGCCTTTGCCGCCCATGTAGTCCGTCAGGTTCAGGATCTTGCCGTAGCGGTAGTGGGTGCCGATCAGGTCGGAGTCGCTGATCCAGCCGTCATAAATGGATTTGCCCGACTGCATGGAGGTTTGCAGTTTCTCGACCACATCACCCTCTTGGATGATGTCGTGCTTGACCTTGATACCGGTGATTTCTTCAAAGGCCTTGGCCAGCGTTTTGGACTCGTACTCGTGGACGGTCAGGGTTTCGGACACGGTGCTGATTTCTTTCACGCCCTTGTCGCGCAGCTTCTTGGCGGCGTCGATGAACCATTTCATCTCAGCGGCTTGCTGGTCCTTGCTCAGCGTAGAAGGCTGGAACTCGGCGTCAATCCACTTCTTGGCTGCGGCTTCGTCAGCCCAGCTCTGGCCCGCCACCGCGCAAGCGACGGCAACGGCCAGTACGGAATATTTCAACTTCATTTTTTGATCTCCTCGGTCTGATGGGCCCCTGTTAACGAAAATGCAGCAACCCCAGGGGAACCAGGCTGATGCACGGGAAAACTTCTTAGCCCTTGCGCATGACGAGCGCCAACACGCCCATAGAAAGCACAAAACTGATCCAAATGGACGGCTCGGACTCCAGCGCCAGCCATTCCATGAGGTGGCCGCTGATACCCACAAAGGCCAGATTCACATAGGCCGCGCTGAGCAGGCCGATAAACAGGCGGTCACCGCGCGTGGTCGCGATGGGCAAAAATCCTTTGCGCATGATGGTGGGCGATTTGATTTCCCATACCGTCATTCCAATGAGCATCAGCACGATGCAACTGAAGAACACCGCCACCGGCAGTGTCCAGGCCATCCATTCAAACATTGCCCATTCCTTTCAAACGCGCCCCATCGCAAAGCCTTTTGCGATGTAGTTGCGGACAAACCAGATCACGATCGCGCCAGGTACGATGGTCAGCACACCGGCGGCGGCCAGCGTCGCCCAGTCCATGCCCGAGGCCGACACGGTGCGCGTCATGATGGCGGTGATCGGCTTGGCATTCACACTGGTCAGGGTGCGCGCCAAGAGCAGCTCCACCCAGCTGAACATGAAGCAAAAGAACGCCGCCACGCCCACCCCAGCCTTGATGAGCGGAATGAAAATGCGGATAAAGAAGCGCGGGAAGGTGTAGCCGTCGATATAGGCGGTTTCGTCAATTTCGCGCGGAATGCCACTCATGAAGCCTTCCAAAATCCAGACCGCCAGTGGCACGTTGAACAGCAAGTGCACCAGCGCCACCGCAATGTGCGTGTCCATCAGCCCGACCGAGGTGTAGAGCTGAAAGAAGGGCAGCAAAAACACGGCCGGCGGCGTCATGCGGTTGGTCAGCAGCCAGAAAAACACATGCTTGTCGCCCAGAAAGCTGTAGCGCGAAAACGCATAGGCCGCAGGCAGCGCCACGATGAGCGACATGACGGTGTTCAGTCCGACATAAATCAGGCTGTTGATGTAGCCCGAATACCAGGCCGGGTCGGTGAGGATCAGCTTGTAGTTGTCCCAGGTGAAATGCGTGGGGAACAGGCTAAAACCCGCCACGATCTCGTTGTTGGTCTTGAAGGACATATTGACCATCCAGTAGATGGGCAACAAGGCGAACACCACGTAGGCCAGCATGAACAGCGAGCGCTTCTGGAATGTGGGCTTATTCATGGCCGGCCTCCTTGGCCTGGGTGCCCACGCGCTGCATCCAGTTGTACAGGACAAAGCACATCAGCAAAATGATCAAAAAATAAATCAGCGAGAAGGCGGCAGCAGGGCCCAGGTCAAACTGGCCCACGGCCTTTTGCGTCAGGAACTGCGACAAGAAGGTGGTGGAATTGCCCGGTCCACCACCCGTGAGCACAAAGGGCTCGGTGTAAATCATGAAGCTGTCCATAAAGCGCAGCAGCACGGCAATCATGAGCACGCCGCGCATCTTGGGCAGTTGCACATACCAGAACACATCGAGCTTGCTGGCACCATCGATGCTGGCGGCCTGGTAGTACGCGTCGGGAATAGAGCGCAGCCCGGCGTAGCCCAGCAGGGCCACCAGCGGCGTCCAGTGCCACACGTCCATTAGCAACACCGTAAGCCAGGCGTGCAGCGCGTTGCCGGTGTAGCTGTACTCAATGCCCATGCCTTGCAGCGCCGCGCCCATCAGGCCAATGTCGGTGCGCCCGAAGATTTGCCAGATAGTGCCCACCACGTTCCAGGGAATCAGCAGCGAGAGCGATACGACCACCAGCGCGGCCGACGATTTCCAGCCCGTGGCCGGCATGGACAGCGCCAGCAGAATGCCCAGTGGCAACTCCACCGCCAGCACCGCAAACGAATACGTGATCTGGCGCAGCAAAGCGCCGTGCAATTCTTCGTCGCGCATGATGGCGGCAAACCATTCGGTGCCGACAAATATGCGCCGCTCGGGCGAGATGATGTCTTGCACCGAGTAGTTCACCACCACCATCAGCGGCAGGATGGCAGAAAAAGCTACGCACAGCAGCATGGGCAGTATGAGGAACCAGGCTTTCTGGTTGACGGGCTTGGTCGTAGTGCTCATGCCACGATCTCCTCGTTCTTATAAAAGCAGGTGTGCGACCCCATCACCTGCAGCCAGGCGGTATCGCCCACGTTCAGCTGCGTGCTGTCAGGCGCCAGGCGAGCTTTGACCAGCACGCCCTCGCGCACCGCGCTCAAAATCACATGCGTGCCCACGTCTTGCACCTGGCGCACTTCCATGGGCAGCGCGCCGGGCGCGTTTGCGTTGGCCAGGGTGACGTATTCGGGCCGCACGCCCAGCTTGTAGTCGCCGCTGGGCAGCTCGGCGCCTGCGGCCAGGGGCAGCGTAGCGCCCGCCGTCTCAAAAGCCGAGCCGTTGCTGCGCCCGGACAAAAAGTTCATGCCCGGCGAGCCAATAAAGTGGCCCACAAAGGTGTGGCTGGGCCGCTCGAACAAGTCTGCCGCG
>CANFNE010000251.1 GCA_947448105.1 Burkholderiales bacterium | reverse complement strand
GCCGTTTCAGCCGCAGGCCGGTGTGGCGATTCCCGTGCCCCGGCACCGCTATTGGCTGGCCACCGTCGGCTCGGTGGGGCAGCCGCGCGACGGCAATCCGCAGGCCATGTACGCGCTGTTTGACCAAGCTGCGGCGCTGCTGACCTTTCACCGCGTTCACTACGACCACGCGGCAGCGGCTGACGCAATTCGCCGCGCGGGGCTGCCCGAATTTTTTGCCACCCGGCTGGAGACAGGGCGATGAAACTCTTGACGCAGGGCAGCGAGCTCGACGGCTTCACCATTGGCGAATGCATCCACAGCGGGGGCATGGCGCACATTTACCACGTGACTTACGCCCACGGCACGCACGACCCCGGCTTTCCGATGGCTATGAAGGTGCCGCGCATGGCCAGCGGCGACGGCGCAGAAAATATCGTCAGTTTTGAGGTGGAGTGCCAGATCCAGCAAGTACTTACCGGGCCGCATGTGCCGCGCTTCGTGGCCGCAGGCGACTTGGAGCGCATGCCTTACCTGGTGATGGAGTACATCGCCGGTCGCACCTTGCAGCACTGGCTGGACGCGCTGCAGCCCTTGGACGTGGACCTGATCACCCGTCTGGGCGTGGCCATGGCGCGTGCCGCCCACGCTTTGCACCTGCAAAACACGGTGCACCTGGACCTCAAACCCCAAAATGTGCTGCTCCGTCCGGCCCCGGGTGCGACCGAACCCGACCCTGCCGCGCAGCCGTTGGCTGAGTTTGGCGCGGCGGTGCTGCTGGACTTTGGCCTGTCGCACCACGCCCATTACCCCGATTTGCTGGCCGAACAGCTGCGCAAGGCCGTGGGTTCACCCGCCTGGATTGCGCCCGAGCAGGTGGTGGGCGTGCGTGGCGACCCGCGCAGCGACGTGTTTGCCATTGGTGTGATGCTTTACCAGTTGTGCACCGGCGCGCTGCCCTTTGGCGAGCCGCAGACGGCTGCGGGCATGCGCCAGCGCCTGTGGATTGACCCGGTACCTCCGCGCAAACGCCGCGCCGACCTGCCCGCCTGGCTGCAAGAGGTGGTGCTGCGCTGCCTGGAGCCCGAAGCGGCCAAGCGCTACCCCTCCGCCGCGCTGCTGGCGTTTGATCTGTCGCATCCCACCCAGGTGCATGTCACCGAGCGCGGCACCAACACCGAGCCCACGCCCTTTCGCACCCATTTCAAGCGCTGGATCAAGGCGGCAGGCATGCACTACCAGCCCAGCCCGGTACCGTCGCAGCAGATTGAAGAAGTACCCATCGTCATGGTCGCCGTGCCCTACCGCGACGCCACCGACGCCACGCTGTATTCGCTGCGCCAAGCGGTAGCCCGCTCCTTGGGCACGCGCCCGGGTGCGCGCCTGGCCTGCGTCACCGTCATTCCCAGCAGCCTGAGCAGCAGCACCAGCGAAGAGCGCAGCGAAACCCAGCTCCACCGGCGCTATCTGACGCAACTGCACCAGTGGGCCCAGCCGCTGGACCACCCCGGACGCCAGACCTCGTGCCACGTGCTGGAGTCGGGCGACGTGGCCAAGGCCTTGTTGGACTACGCGGTGGGAAACCAGGTCAGCGTGATTGTCATGGGCGCAGCCACCCACGGCCTGAAAACCCAGCGCTTTGTGGCGACCGTGCCCATCAAGGTGGCCATGGACGCGCCTTGCACCGTGATACTGGTTAAGCAGTCGCTGCCGTTTGCGCAGCTCGCGGTGCGTGAAGACGATGCACCGCAGGAGACCGAGGCACTGCACGAGCAGCGCGGGCCGGGCTCGAACTTGTATGGGGACGATCTGGGGCCGCTGGGGTAGGGCTGCGGGCGTAAATCTGTGGGTTATCCCCACTCTCTCCCCCAACCCCTCTCTCGCCCAGCGGGCGAGAGAGGGGGGCCAAAGTCCACATTTGGTTTTGTCGCTTCGGCTAGCCTTCTACCGGCGCGGCACCCGTCAAAGCAGACTAGCGCTCGTTTGGCACCCGGGCCCTGGCGAACGAGGGTTTAGCGCCGCCCGCCGCCCAAAATACTTCCCAGCACGCCGCGAATGATTTGGCGGCCCACCTCGCGGCCAATCGAGCTGGCGGCGCTTTTGAGCAACTGCTCGCCCACGCTGGCGCGGCTGCGCCGGGTGCCGCCGCCCAGCAGGTCGCCCAGGCCGTCGAGCAGACCGCGCTCAGGCGCGGCAGGTGGCGTGCTGGCCGGTGCGGTGCTGGGGGAAGCGGTGGCTTCCGTGGCGCTGGCCATGCGCGCCTGGGTGCGGCCTTGGAGCGACTCAAAAGCCGAGTCGCGGTCCACCGCGCGTTCGTACACACCGGCCACCAGCGATTGCGCCAGCAGGGCCTGGCGCTGGGCCGCGCTGATGGGGCCGATCTGGCCGGCCGGGGGCAGCACGTAGACGCGTTCGGTCGGGCTGGGCCGACCTGCCGCGTCGAGCAGGCTGACCAGGGCCTCGCCTACGGCCAGTTCGGTGATCGCGCTGGCGATGTCCAGGTCCGGGTTGGCGCGCATGGTGTCGGCGGCGGCGCGCACGGCTTTTTGGTCGCGCGGGGTAAACGCCCGCAGCGCGTGCTGCACCCGGTTGCCCAGTTGCGCCAGCACCGCGTCGGGAATGTCGAGCGGGTTTTGGGTCACAAAAAACACGCCCACGCCCTTGCTGCGCACCAGGCGCACCACCAGTTCAATGCGCTCAATGAGCACCTTGGGCGCGTCTTTGAACAGCAGGTGCGCCTCGTCAAAAAAGAACACCAGCTTGGGCTGGTCCAGGTCGCCCACCTCGGGCAGGGTCTCGAACAATTCGCTCAGCATCCACAGCAAAAAGGTGGCGTACAGGCGCGGTGCGTTCATCAATTGGTCGGCGGCCAGGATGTTGATCACGCCCTTGCCGCCGCCGCCTTCGCGCGCAAAGCCCGGGTCGGTCTGCATGAAGTCGGCAATATTGAGCATGGGCTCGCCAAAAAAGCGGTCGCCGCCCTGGGCCTGAACTTGCAGCAGGCCGCGCTGAATGGCGCCTATGCTGGCGGCACTCACATTGCCGTATTCGGTGGTGTAGGTGGACGCGTTGTCGCCCACGTGCTGGCACATGGCGCGCAGGTCTTTGAGATCCAACAGCAGCAAACCATCGTCGTCGGCGATTTTGAACACCAGTTGCAGCACGCCGGCCTGGGTTTCATTCAGGTCCAGCATGCGCGAAAGCAGCAGCGGCCCCAGATCGCTGACCGTGGCGCGCACCGGGTGGCCCTGGCTGCCCAACACGTCCCACAGCGTGGTCGGAAAGGCGGCAAACGCGGGGGTGGGCAAGGCCCGCTCGGCCAGCACTTTGGACAGCTTGTCGCCTAAGGTGCCCGCTTGCGAGACGCCACTGAGGTCGCCCTTGACATCGGCCATGAACACCGGCACACCCAAGTTGGAAAATCCCTCGGCCAGGGTTTGCAGGGTGATGGTTTTGCCCGTGCCGGTGGCGCCGGTGATCAGGCCGTGGCGGTTGGCCCGGTCGGGCCGCAAAAAACAGCGCTTTGCGCCCTCGGTGTGCGCGTGTTGGCCGATAAGAATGCCGCCTTCTTCAATACCCGTCATGAAAGCCCCAAAAAGTACAATGGAAGCCAGAGGTTAACGAACATTCAAAGGATTTCGCGTGGCAGGACACAGCAAATGGGCCAATATTCAGCACCGCAAGGGCCGCCAGGACGAAAAGCGCGGCAAGATCTGGACGCGCATCAT
>CANFNE010000250.1 GCA_947448105.1 Burkholderiales bacterium | reverse complement strand
CCCAGGTCGGCTCCCAGATTGTGGACAAAAAGGTGGATTCGGTGTGTCCGTTTTGCGGCGTGGGCTGTTTGCTGACCTACAACGTCAAAGACAACGTCATCGTCAGCGTTGACGGGCGCGACGGCCCGGCCAACCACAGCCGCTTGTGCGTCAAAGGCCGCTTTGGCTTTGACTACGCCGCCAGCCCCCAGCGCCTCACCGTGCCGCTGATCCGCAAGGCCGGTGTCGGCAAAGACCCGGAGTTGCTCAACCGCCTCAACCGTGACAGCGCCGATTGGTCGGACGTGTTTCGCGAAGCCACCTGGGACGAGGCCCTGGCCCTGGGCGCGGGCACGCTCAAAGACCTGCGCGACCAGTTTGGCCCCAAGGCGTTAGCCGGATTCGGCTCGGCCAAAGGCAGCAACGAAGAAGCCTATTTGTTCCAGAAACTGGTGCGCACCGGCTTTGGCTCTAACAACGTGGACCATTGCACCCGCTTGTGCCACGCGTCCAGCGTTGCGGCATTGTTGGAGGGCGTGGGCTCGGGCGCGGTGAGTAACCAGGTCAACGACGTGGAGCATTCGGACCTGATTTTTGTGATTGGCTCCAACCCCACGTCCAACCATCCGGTGGCCGCCACCTGGATGAAGAACGCCGCCCAGAAGGGCGCAAAGATTGTGCTGGCCGACCCGCGCATTACCGACATCGGCAAGCACGCCTGGCGCACGCTGCAGTTCAAGGCCGACACCGACGTGGCCATGCTCAATGCGCTGATCCACGTGGTGATTGAAGAAGGCCTGGCCGACCAGGACTTTATCGCCAAGCGGGCCAATAATTTCGAGGCGCTGCGCGACAACGTCAAGGGCTACAGTCCCGAGGCGATGGAGCCTATCTGTGGCATCCCTGCGCAAACCCTGCGCGAAGTGGCGCGCGAGTTTGCCAAGGCCAAGAGCGCCATGATTTTGTGGGGCATGGGCGTGAGCCAGCACGTGCACGGCACGGACAACGCGCGCTGCCTGATTGCGCTGGTCACGGTGACCGGCCAGATCGGCAAGCCCGGCTCGGGTTTGCACCCGCTGCGTGGCCAGAACAATGTGCAAGGCGCGTCCGACGCCGGTCTGATCCCGATGATGTTCCCCAACTACCAACGCGTCACCAACGGCGCGGCGCACGCGTGGTTTGAAGACTTCTGGGACGCCAAGCTTGACGCCCAACCCGGCTACACCGTGGTGGAAATCATGCACAAAATCTTGGCGCCCGAGAGCGACGCCCACAAGGTGCGCGGCATGTACATCATGGGCGAAAACCCCGCCATGAGCGACCCCGACCTGAACCATGCGCGCCACGCGCTGGCTTCTCTTGAGCATTTGGTGGTGCAAGATATTTTCATGACCGAGACCGCATGGCTGGCCGACGTGGTGCTGCCTGCCACTGCCTGGCCTGAGAAAAACGGCACCGTCAGCAATACCGACCGCATGGTGCAGCTGGGCAAGCAAGCGATCAATCCGCGAGGGCAGGCCAAGCCTGACTTGTGGATCATCCAGCAGATCGCACAACGTGTTGGCCCCCACGCTCCGCACTTCGTGTCGTCGCTGCCCCCCGAGGGGGCGCTGGCCGACTTGGGGCGGCCCGGCGTCGGCCATGCCGGCGCGCATGCGGCGTCCACCGGCGCAGGCAGCCACGGTACCGGCCGCCCTCTGGCTTGCGGCTACGAAGGCGAATTCGACGGCGTGGCTGAGGTCTATGACGAGATGCGCCGCGCCATGCACACGGCCATCGCAGGCATCACTTGGGAGCGCTTGCAGCGCGAGTCCAGCGTCACCTACCCGTGCCTGAGCGAATCCGACCCCGGCGCACCCACGGTGTTTCTGGAGAAGTTCGCCACCGACGACGGACGCGTGCACCTGGTGCCCGCCGACATCATTCCTGCCAATGAGCGGCCTGACGGCGAATTTCCGTTTGTGCTGATCACCGGGCGCCAGTTGGAACACTGGCACACCGGCAGCATGACGCGCCGCGCCACCGTGCTTGACGCCATTGAGCCCATGGCCACCGCGTCCATGTGCGGCGCCGATTTGGCCAAGCTGGGCCTGGAAACCGGCGACGTGATCACGATTCAATCGCGCCGGGGCGAAGTGGCCATCCACGTGCGCCGCGACGACGGTACGCCGCACGGCGCGGTGTTTGTTCCCTTTGCCTATTACGAGGCGGCCGCCAATTTGATGACCAACGCTGCGCTGGACCCGTTTGGCAAGATCCCAGAGTTCAAGTACTGCGCGGTGGCTGTGCGCGCCGGGGGCGTGCCCTCGGCCATCGAAGGCTACGGCACCAACCGGTCCGCGCCTGTCGCGGCTTGAACGGCCTGAACGCCTTGCCTGACGTTCAGAGCTTGGGTGGCTTGCATCTGCCGCGCCTGACGCAGGTGCAGGCGCCGCTCACGCAAGCCATTGCGGTGGTCAACGAGTTTGGCCAGCCGCAGATGCTCGATATTCCGGCCGAGCGCGCCTTGACGGTGTACGTGGACAAGCGCGAACTCGTCACCCTCATGACCCTGGGCGCCCAGCCCGAGTGGCTGGTGCTGGGCTATTTGCTCAACCAGCGGCTGATTCGCAGCGCGCACGAGGTGGAATCCATCACCGTGGACTGGGAAGTGGGCGCCGCTGCCGTCAAAACCCACCACGGCATAGCCCATTTGGCTGAGAAAACCGCCAAGCGCGTGGTCACCACCGGCTGCGGCCAGGGCAGCGTGTTTGGCGAGCTGATGGCCGACGTGGACACCATCGCGCTGCCACCGGCCACGCTCAGGCAAAGCGCCTTGTACGGCATCGTCAACGCCATTCGCCTGCACGACAGCGTGTACAAGGCGGCGGGTTCGGTGCACGGCTGCGCGCTGTTCAAAGGCGACACCATGCTCATGTTTGTCGAAGACGTGGGCCGCCACAACGCCATTGACGCCATTGCCGGGTGGATGGCGCTGCAGCCCAGCGACGCGCTTGCAGACAGCGGCCAACAGCGAAGCGGCCTGCGCGCCGATGACAAAGTCTTCTACACCACCGGCCGCCTGACGAGTGAGATGGTCATCAAGTCCGCGCAAATGGGCGTGCCCATCGTGATTTCGCGCAGCGGCATCACCCAAATGGGCCACGCGGTGGCGCAGCGGCTGAACTTGTGCGCGATTGGACGGGCGACCAACAAGCGGTTTTTGTGCTTTAGCGCGCAGGAGCGCTTGGTGTGGGACGTGGCGGCGGTTTGATACACCGCAAAAAACGCAGGGTATTCGGCAAATTGACAACACTGGGCGTAAACCCCTAGGCATCAATCTCGATAAACGATATAAACTGTATATATCGTTAAATGGAGGTCTCGTATGCAAGCACTCGTACATATGCACATCGCGCGGGGTGTTGTGGCCCGTTGGTTCCTGGCGCTGACGCACCACCACCAGTTGCATGCGCCCGAGCATGTGGGTGCGTTTGCGGGCTCCTTGCTGCGGCACCAGGACTGGGACCACGCCTGAAATCCCCGCGCCCTGCGGCGCGGTATAAACGCCCGCTTTAGGAGCGTGTTTATGAAAATCACCGTCACCACCCTCGTAGCCGCGCCCATCAATGAAGTCTGGCGCGCCTATACGTCGCCCGAGGACATCCAACAATGGAACGCCGCTTCCGCCGACTGGCACACCACGACTTCTGCTGTTGATTTGCGGGTGGGTGGAAAGTTTTCGTCGCGCATGG
>CANFNE010000249.1 GCA_947448105.1 Burkholderiales bacterium | reverse complement strand
GGTGCGGCGCCGGTCGATAATTGGCGCCTATGCGAATCCCGTTTACCAAAATGCAAGGCGCTGGCAATGACTTTGTGGTGCTGGACGAAACCCGTGGCCCGCTGGGTCTGACGTCGGCGCATTACCGGTTTTTGGGCGACCGCCACTTTGGCGTGGGCGCCGACCAGATACTTACCGTGCGCCCCTCGCCCGGCCCCGGCATTGACTTTGAATACATCATCCACAACGCCGACGGCGCGGAAGTGGAACAGTGCGGCAACGGCGCGCGCTGCTTTGCCCGCTTTGTACGCGACCAGGGCTTGAGCAGCAAAGACCGCCTGCGCGTCAAAACCATGAAGGGTGTGATTGAGCCCGAACTCACGCCGGACGGCCGGGTGACGGTGGACATGGGCGCGCCGGTGTTTGAGCCCGCGCAACTGCCTTTTGACACCCGTGGCCTGACGCCCCAAACCGACGGCGACTGGCAAAGCTGGCCACTCGTCTTGGACGACAGCGGCACCACGGTGTGGGTCGCTGCGGTGTCCATGGGCAACCCGCACGCGGTGCAGCGCGTGGCTGATGTCGATGCCGCGCCGGTCGAGGCCCATGGCCCACTGGTGCAACAACACCCGCGCTTTGCGCGCCATGTCAACGCGGGCTTTATGCAAATCGTGAACCACAGCCAGATTCGCCTGCGGGTGTATGAGCGCGGTGTGGGCGAAACCCTGGCCTGCGGCACCGGCGCGTGCGCGGCCGTGGTGGCCGGCATCCGCTGGGGCCTGCTGGATGCGCAGGTAGATGTGCACACACGCGGCGGCGTGCTCAGCATCGCCTGGGCGGGCGGCAATGCGCCGGTGTTGATGACCGGGCCCGCCGTGGCTGTTTTTAGGGGGGAGATTGACCTTCCCTCCACCCTGTAACTTTTTTATTTCTTGACCGGAACCACCATGAGCCAGCTCACCGACCAATCCCTGAACAACCCGATCACCGAAGACGATATTGCCAACTACCTGGCCAATACGCCCGATTTCTTTTTGCGCCACTCTGAGTTGCTGGCGGCGGTGCAACTGACCAGCCCGCACAGCAACCGCGCGGTGAGCCTGCAAGAGCGCCAGGCCGAAATGCTGCGCGAAAAAATCAAACTGCTCGAAGGCCGCATCATGGACATGATCCGCCACGGCAACGACAACGTGCTCTTGTCCGACAAGGTCTTGCGCTGGGCGCGTGGTCTGTTGCTGGTGCCGCAGGCGCAAACGCTGCCGGGCTTGATTGCGCAAGACATCAAAGACCAGTTCGCCGTGCCCCAGGTCAGTGTGCGCCTGTGGGGCCTGGCCAGTGAATACGCCGACGAGGATTTTGTCCAAGGCGTAACCGATGAGGCCAAGCTCTTTGCGTCGTCTTTGGCCGAGCCGTTTTGCGGCTTGAATACGGGTTTTGAAGTCGCTGCCTGGCTGGGCAAGCCCGAAGCCGCCAGTTCGGTGGCGCTGATTCCCCTGCGCAGCGGCGACGCGGGCAGCACCGCCCCGGCTTTTGGCATGCTGGTGCTGGCGTCCATGGATGCACAGCGCTTTCACAACGGCATGGGCACCGACTTTTTGGCCCGCATTGGCGAGGTGGCCAGCGCCGCCTTGAGCCGTCTGCGCTAGTTTTTTTCATCAACGCGGCCCGTGCAAACCCCAAGCCATAGCGCGCTGGTTGAGGGCTATCTGGAGCATGTGCGGGTAGAAAAGCGCCTGGCCGGGCGCACGGTAGAGCTGTATGCGCTGGACCTGGCGAAGTTGCAGGCTTTTGCCAATGCGTTCAAAAGCCCCGCAGGCCAGGGCGTGGCGTTGCTCGACGTGAAAAACCACCATATCCGGCGCTGGGTGGCTTCCATGCACAGCGGTGGGCGCAGCGGGCGCGGCATTGCGCTCATCCTGAGCGGCTGGCGCGGCTTTTACGCATGGCTGGGCCGCCAGGGGCGGGTGGCGAGCAACCCGGTGCAAGACGTGCGTTCGCCCAAAGCACCCAAACCGCTGCCCAAAGCCCTGGGCGTGGACGACGCGGTGCAATTTGCCGATTTTCAGAGCGACGACGACGCCTGGTTCGAGGCGCGTGATGCGGCCATGGTGGAGCTGCTGTATGGCAGCGGCCTGCGCGTGGGCGAACTCGTGGGCCTGGACGTGGTGGCCAGCCCGCACGCCAAGGGCTGGATCGATATGCAAGCGGGTGAGGCCCATGTGCTGGGCAAGGGTTCTAAACGCCGCAGCGTGCCGGTGGGTGCCACCGCCTTGCGCGCACTGGAGCGTTGGCTGGCGCTGCGCGGGCCTGGTGCGCCACAAAACACGCCGCTTGTCGGTGCGCCGCACACTGCGGCACAGAGCGCGCAAGCCAAGGTCTCAGCCGCATTGTTCCAAGGCCGCCACGGCACGCGGCTAACAGCGCAATCCGTCTGGCAGCGCCTGCAGCGGCGCAGCCTGCAAGCGGGCATGGCCACGCCGGTGCACCCCCACATGCTGCGCCATTCCTTTGCCAGCCACGTGCTGCAGTCCAGCAGCGACCTGCGCGGGGTGCAAGAACTGCTGGGCCACGCCAACATCAGCACCACCCAGGTCTACACGCGCCTGGACTTTCAGCACCTGGCCAAGGCCTATGACGCGGCGCACCCGAGGGCGAAGGTGAAGAAGCAGTAGAAGGCGCACCGTACGCGCTCCGCTTGGCACCACGCCAGCAGAAGGCTGGCTGAAGCGACAATAGCCCGCATGAAAACCATCCGCCTTCGCGCCGGCAAAGAGCGCTCCTTGCAGCGCCGCCATCCCTGGATCTTTGAGTCCGCCATCGAGCGCGGGGGCGGCGACAGCGGCGAGACGGTGCGGGTGGAAGGCCACGAGGGCCAGTTTTTGGGCTGGGCGGCGTTCAGCCCCAGCTCCAAGATTCGCGCACGTGTTTGGAGTTTTGACGAGACGCAGCGCATTGACGCCGCGTTTTTCAGCGCTGCGGTGGCGCGTGCCTTACAGGCGCGCAGCCGCTTTGACATCCAGAGCGACGGCATGCGCCTGGTGCATGGCGAGTCTGACGGCTTGCCGGGCTTGATCGTGGACCGCTATGGCGACACGCTGGTGGCGCAGTTCACCTCTGCGGGCGTGGAGCGCTGGAAGGCGGTGATTGCGGATGCTTTGCTGCAGCACACGGGCCTGACCCAACTCTACGAGCGCTCAGACGCCAGCAGCCGCGGCCTAGAAGGCCTGCCCGAGGCTACGGGCTGGCTGCGCGGCAGCGGTGCCACCGACCTGGTGCTGCGCGAACACGATTGGCAGCTTGCGCTGGACATTGCGCACGGCCACAAGACCGGTTTTTATTTGGACCAGCGCGACAGCCGCAAAAAGTTTGCGGAGCATGCGTGGCGCTTGAAGTTTCAGCGCGTGCTCAATTGCTTTTGCTACACCGGCGGCTTTACCGTGGCGGCGCTCTCTGGCGGGGCGGCGCATGTCACCTCGATTGATTCTTCCGGCCCGGCAATTGCCCAGGCGGCGGCCAATGTGGCGCTCAACGGCTTTGCGCCCGAACGCGCCAGCTTTATGGACGCCGACGTGAACGCCTCGCTGCGCCAGTTTGCCCAGGCCGGCCAGACCTTTGACGCCATCGTGCTCGACCCGCCCAAGTACGCGCCCACCGTGGCGCACGCCGAGCGCGCGGCGCGGGCCTACAAAGACATCAACCGCCTGGCCTTCAAAATTTTGGAGCCCGGCGGCGTGCTGTTTACC
>CANFNE010000248.1 GCA_947448105.1 Burkholderiales bacterium | reverse complement strand
GGCGTCAAAGCCTTTCATGATGCGGCACCACAGCAGGCGCGCGGCGCGCATCTTGGCCACCTCTAAATAGAAGTTCATGCCAATCGCCCAGAAAAAGCTCAGGCGCCCGGCAAACTCGTCCACGTCCAGGCCTGTGGAAATGGCGGTTTTGACGTATTCCTTGCCATCGGCCAGGGTGAACGCGAGTTCGAGCGCCTGGTTGGCCCCGGCTTCTTGCATGTGGTAACCCGAAATCGAGATCGAGTTGAACTTGGGCATGTTCTTGGCCGTGTAGCCAATGATGTCGCCAATGATGCGCATGCTGGGTGCGGGCGGGTAGATGTAGGTGTTGCGCACCATGAACTCTTTCAGAATGTCGTTCTGAATCGTTCCGCTCAACTGGTCCTGGGCCACGCCCTGCTCTTCGGCGGCCACCACGTAGCCGGCCAGCACCGGCAGCACCGCGCCGTTCATGGTCATGGACACGCTCACCTTGTCCAAGGGAATCTCGTTGAACAGGATCTTCATGTCCTCGACCGAGTCAATCGCCACGCCCGCCTTGCCCACGTCGCCGGTCACGCGCGGGTGGTCCGAGTCGTAGCCACGGTGGGTGGCCAGGTCAAAGGCGACCGAGACGCCCTGCCCGCCTGCAGCCAAGGCTTTGCGGTAGAAGGCGTTGGATTCTTCGGCGGTCGAAAAACCCGCGTACTGGCGGATCGTCCAGGGGCGCACCGCATACATGGTGGCTTGCGGGCCGCGCAGATAGGGCTCAAAGCCCGGCAAGGTGTCGGCGTAGGGCAGATTGGCCGTGTCGGCTGCGGTGTAGAGGGGCTTGACCGCGATGCCGTCGGGCGTGATCCAGTTCAAGGCGTCCACGTTGCCGCCGGGGGCCGATTTGGCAGCGGCTTTGTGCCAGGCGTCCAGGGTGGCGGATGTGAATTCTGGGTTCTTGTCGTTCATGGCAGGGTCTCTAGGTACGCGGGATAGGGGTTTGCCCGCATCATATCATTCATAATTATTAATTCAAAACCTTCAAAAGGCTTACAATTTCAGCCATGTCCGCCCTTACCCTGACCCCGCGCGCGCTTTACGAAGAAGTGGCTGAGCTGCTGCGCGAGCGCATTTTTTCCAACCAACTGGCCCCGGGCAGCTGGATTGACGAACTCAAACTCGCCGAGGAATACGGCATCAGCCGCACGCCTTTGCGCGAGGCGCTCAAGGTGCTGGCCACCGAGGGCCTGGTCACCATGAAAGTGCGCCGGGGCGCCTATGTCACCGAAGTCAATGCCAAAGACCAGCGCGATGTCTACCACCTGCTGTCTTTGCTGGAGTCGGACGCCGCCGGGGTGGTGGCCACCAGCGCCAGCGAGGCGCAACTGCAGGACTTGCAAGACTTGCACCACGCACTTGAGGCGGCACAGGCCGACACCGACACGTTTTTTGACATCAACGAGCGCTTTCACATGCGGCTCTTGGAAATTGCCGACAACCGCTGGCGCGACCAACTCGTGGCCGACTTGCGCAAGGTGATGAAGCTCAATCGCCACAACTCGCTGCTCAAAAGCGGGCGCGTGGCTGAATCGCTGGCCGAGCACCAGGCGCTGATGGACGCGCTGCTGGCGCGTGATGCGGCCTTGAGCGTGCAGCGCATGCGCGAGCACTTTGCCAATGGGCTGGAGGCGGCAGGCTAAAACCAGTGTGCGCCTTGGCCGCGCCGCATGTTGGCGCTAGTCGGTAGCTGCGCTGACGGCGGTTTTTTTCCCCGCCATCACCAGCCCCACCCCCGCCAGAATCAGCGCGCCGCCCACCAGGTGGTGCAGGCCCAGCGCCTCGTCAAGAACCAGCCAGGCCACCACGGCGGCGTACAGCGGACCCAGGTACATGGTCATGGCCACGGGGCCGGCGCCCAGCACTTTTTGCGTCCAGCCGTAAATCCAGTACGAGCCAATGCCGGGAATGAGCGCGGCCACCACCACCAGCCACAGTGCCTGCACGCCCAGCACCGGTTCGCCGTGCATCAGCTCCCAGGCCGCAAACGGCAGCAACACCACCACGCCACCGGCGCAAATGGCGGCCAGCTGCGCGGTCGATCCCAGGGCGCTGGGCCAGCGCTTTTGCAGCAGCGAATACGCCGCCCAGGCGGCAGCGGCTGCCACGACCCACAAGTCACCGGCCACAAATTCAAGGGCGGACAGGCGCAACCATTCCCCCTGCACCACCACATGCACCACCCCGGCCAGCGCGGCTGCCACGCCCAGCGCCTGGCGCGCAGAAAAGCGCTCGCCCAGCCACAGCACCGAGCCGATGGTGATCATGACCGGCGAGGCCGCATAGATCAGCGAGATGTTCATCATGCTGGTGCTCTGGCCGGCAAAGTACACGGCTGCGCCGCAAATCCACATGCCGCAGGCCCCCAGCGCCAGGTAGCGAACGGCGTGCAGGCGCAACTCAACGCGCTGCTGCCACAGTGCGCGCCGCGCCACCAAAGCCAGCAACAAACCCGCCAGCGTCCAGCGCCCCAGGGCCAACACGTGCGGCGTGATGACCCCCGGCGCGCGCCGGGCGATCACCGAGTTGACGATCCACAAGAGCGGAATCACCCAGAACAAGACTTTGGCAATGCGCACCTGAGCGGGCGAAGGCGCCGCTTGCATCAAAGGCTTTCCGACGGGGCGTGGAAGCGCGTATCGGCCGGCACCAGGGCGCCACGCTCCAGTGCCTCACGTGCCTGGCGCCACACTTCGCGCGGGGCCAGAGGCTTGAGCCGGTGGTCGCTCCAGACCTGTCGCCACAGGCGCGAACCACGCTCGCCGTGGTACAGGCCCAGCATCTGGCGCGCAATCGCGTACCAGGGGCAGCCGTCCTCGGCAAAGGCGCGCTCCATATAGTCCACCATGGCCTCTTCCACTGTCTCGCGGGTGGGCAGCGGGTGCGCGTCCTGGAAAAAAGTGGCGTCCCAGGTACTCATCAGCCAGGGGTTGTAGTAGGCCTCGCGCCCGAGCATGGCGCCGTCGGCGTGTTGCAGGTGCGCAGCAATCTGGGCGTTGGTCTTGATGCCGCCGTTGACGGCAATCGTGAGCGCCGGGAAGTCTTGTTTGAGCTGGTAAGCCAGGTCGTAACGCAGTGGAGGAATCTCGCGGTTTTCTTTGGGGCTCAGGCCCTGCAACCAGGCGTTGCGCGCGTGGACGATGAACACCTCGCAACCCGCCTCGCTCACCTGGCCCACAAAGTCGCGCACAAAACCGTAGCTCTCTTCTTTGTCGATGCCGGTGCGGTGCTTCACGGTCACTGGCACATCCACCGCGTCGCGCATGGCTTTCACGCCATCGGACACCAGCGCGGGCTCATTCATCAGGCAGGCGCCAAAGGCACCGCGCTGCACCCGGTCGCTGGGACAGCCGCAATTGAGGTTGATCTCGTCGTAGCCCCACTGGGCGCCCAGGCGGGCGGCGGCGGCCAGATCGGCGGGATCGCTGCCGCCAAGTTGCAGGGCCAGCGGATGTTCTTCGGCGTTAAAGCGCAGATGGCGCTGCACGTCCCCGTGCACCAATGCACCGGTGGTCACCATTTCGGTATAGAGCCGGGTGTGGCGGCTCAGCAAGCGATGGAAGAAGCGGCAATGGCGGTCCGTCCAGTCCATCATGGGGGCGACCGACAGGCGCCACGGTGAGGCCAAAGGGGCCATTAAAGGGGGCGTTAAAGCGGGCGCTGGGCAAGAGTTCATCATGGAGCGATTATCGGACGCGCTGTGCGCCCCGCGTGAAAGGCCTAGGCCACGCACCAAGGCGCTGCGTTGCGCGCCAGC
>CANFNE010000247.1 GCA_947448105.1 Burkholderiales bacterium | reverse complement strand
GATGGGGATGGGGCTCATGTACGGCCCCATCAGGCCCGAGACAAAGGCCATGGGCAGCAAGGCGGCAATCACAGTGAGTGTGGCCAGGCTGGTAGGGCCACCCACTTCGTCCACGGCGCCGGGAATCAACTGGGCCAGGGTTTTTTGCGGATACAACTGCTGGTGCCGGTGGATGTTTTCCACCACCACAATGGCGTCGTCTACCAAGATGCCGATCGAGAAAATCAGCGCAAACAGCGACACCCGGTTCAGGGTAAAGCCCCAGGCCCAAGAGGCAAACAGCGTCACGGTCAGCGTCAGCACCACGGCCACGCCCACAATGGCCGCTTCGCGCTTGCCCAGCGCCAAAAACACCAGCACCACCACCGAGGCGGTGGCAAACAGCAGCTTTTGGATCAGCTTTTGCGCCTTGGCGTTGGCCGACGCGCCGTAGTTGCGCGTCTGCGCCACTTGCACGGTGTCGGGCACCACGGTGTTGCGCAGTTGCTCCACGCGCGCCGTCACGGCGTTGGCCACGTCAATCGCGTTTTCACCGGGCTTTTTGGTAATGCTCAGGGTCACGGCGGGGTATTCGCCACCACCGGTTTTTTCGGACTGGCCGTGCCAGACGTAGCGCGCCGCAGGCAAGGGGCCGTCTTTGACGCCGGCCACGTCGCCCAGAAACACGGGCCGGCCATTGCGCACACCCACCACCAGGGCGGCGACTTCGCTGGCCTGGCTCAGGTAGGGGCCGGACTCGATGGCCACGGTTTGGTTGCCCGCAATCAGCTCGCCCACCGGCAAACCCAGGTTGGCCGACTGCAGCGCCAGGCGCATGTCCGCTGCGGTCACGCCCGAGCCGGCCATGCGCGCGGGGTCCAGCGCCACCATCACCGCGCGGCCCGGGCCGCCCACGGTTTGCACTTCGCGGGTGCCGGGCACGCGCTTGAGGTCGGCTTCCATGCTGTGGGCCACGCGTTCCAGGTCAAAGGCGCCGGTGTCTGCGTCTTTGCTGAACAAGGTCAGGGTGACGATGGGCACATCGTCAATGCCCTTGGGCTTGATGATGGGCTCGAGCACGCCCAGGTTTTTCGGCAGCCATTCGGCATTCGTGCGCAGCGTGTCGTGCAGGCGCACCAGGGCTTCGGTGCGCGGCACGCCCACCTTGAATTGCACGGTAATCACCGCCAGGCCGGGGCGCGCGAGCGACATCACGTGCTCGGTGCCGGCCATTTGCGAAAGCACTTGCTCGGCCGGAATGGCGACCATTTGCTCCACGTCGGCCACGCTGGCGCCCGGGAAGGGAATCAGCACATTGGCCATGGTGACGTTGATCTGCGGCTCCTCCTCGCGCGGCGTCACCAGCACGGCAAACGCGCCCAGCAGCAGCGCCATCAGGGCCAGCAGCGGCGTGATGTGCGCGCGCTGGAACAGGGCCGCAATGCGGCCTGAGATACCCAGGTGGTGGATGGACTTCATATCAGCGCACCTGTGCCGCAGCAGTGGGATCGGTGGCGACCTTGTCGCCCGCACGCACGCCACTCAAGACTTCTACCTGCGCGCCCTGCACCGGTCCTAAGCGCACCTGGCGCAGCGCGGGCCGGCCTTGGGCGTCTACCAAATAAAGCGCAGTGAGTTCAGCCCGGCGCACCACGGCGCTGACGGGGACAAACAGGCGCACGCCGCTGGCAGATGCGCCGCCTGCCACTGGCAGCCAGACGCGGGCAAACATGCCCGGCGCCACGCCTTTGAGCGCGGGCAAATTGAAACGAATCTGCGCGCTGTGCGTGGCCGCATCCACCACGGGCAGTACGGTGGCGCCGCTGGCGTTCATCAAACCTGTGGCACCGCTCCAGCCTGGCAGCTCAAACTGCAGCGTGGCCAGGCTGGAGGGCAAGGCGCTTTGGGCCACACTGGCCGTCACGCGCAAACCTGACGGGTCGTGCAGCGTGAGCAAGGGTCGCCCGGGCATGGCCATGTCGCCCACGGCCACCGGCACCTCGCTCACTACCCCGGCAAACGGAGCCTGAATCACAAAAAAGCGCTGCTGGGTTTGCGCCGCATCGGCCTGTGCCTGCAAGGCGTTTACCTGCGCTTGCGCGGCGTCAAACTGCGCCTTGGAGCGCTCCAGCGCCGCCTGGCTGATGTACTGCTTTTGCAGCAACTGCTGCTCGCGCTCAAAGTCTTTGCCCGCCACCGTGAGATTTGCACGCGCGGCATCTACCTGGGCGGCGCTGGCCTGGGCGTTTTGGCTGGCGGCGCGGGCGTCAATGCGCACCAGCTCTTGGCCTGCGCGCACCGAGTCACCCACTTTGACCGGCAAAGAAACGATGGAACCGGCCACCTGCGCGGCCAACGTGGCTTGGCGCACCGGCTCAACCACACCGTCAACGCTTTGCACATCGGCGCGCTGGCTGGCGCCGCCCTGCACTTGTGCCGTGGCCAATGCCGTGGCAGCCGTGCCCGTTAAGGGCACCAGCAGGCTCGCGGCGCATAGCAGCGCGGCGCTGGCGGAGGTTTTCCAGGAGGTAGTCATGGTGAGATTCCTTGCTACGGAAAGGCTTGCGCCTTATTTCCATATTTAACTAAGTGCGTAATTAAGCAAATAATACACTAAAATCGACCACGTGCGCTGCGTGATCTCCAACACCGCGCTCAAAACCCCTATTCAGGACGCCCGACCATGGAAAACCTGCCCCCCGAAGCCCTGCAAGACGTGGCTACCTACTTTCAGGCCCTGTCTGAGCCCACGCGCCTGCAAATCCTCAACATCCTGCGCGAAGGCGAGCGCAATGTCGGTGAGCTGGCGCAGATGTGCGGCTCCACTGCGGCCAATATTTCGCGCCACCTGAGCTTGCTGACCAAGCACGGCATGGTCCGGCGCGAAAGCCGGGGCACCAGCGCCTATTACTGCATCGCCGACGAGGCGGTCTACGCGCTGTGCGATCTGGTATGCGGCAATATTGCGCGCCAGATGGAGCGCGCCAACAAGACGCGCCAGGCCTTTACCCTGAACCCCTGAACCCCTGAACCATCACACCCCAAACACCATGCCCCGTTTTGCCGCCAATCTTTCCATGCTCTACAACGAGCACGCGTTTCTGGACCGCTTCGCCGCCGCTGCCGCCGACGGTTTTGGCGCGGTGGAATACCTGTTTCCTTATGCCTTTGAAGCCCAGGCGCTGCAAAGCCGCCTGCAAGACCACGGTTTGCAACAAGTGCTGTTCAATGCGCCGCCCGGCGACTGGGACGCGGGCGAACGCGGCCTGGCCTGCCTGCCCGGACGCGAGGCCGAGTTCCGGGCCGGCTTTGCCCGCGCGCTGGACTACGCCCAGGCCCTGGCCTGCCCGCGCATCCACGTGATGGCCGGCATTGCACCGCCCGGCGCCGACCCCACCACCCTGCAAACCACCTACCGCGCCAACCTGGCTTGGGCCGCAGCCCAAGCCAGCAGCGCGGGCTGCGACGTATTGATCGAACCCATCAACACCCGCGACATGCCCGGCTTTTTTCTGCACCACCAAAACGCGGCGCACGCGCTGGTGCAAGAGATTGGCGCGCCGAACCTGAAGGTGCAGTTTGACCTCTACCACTGCCAGATCATGGAAGGCGACGTGGCCACCAAACTACGCCACTACCTGCCCACCGGCCGCGTAGGCCACATCCAGATCGCTGGCGTGCCCGAGCGCCACGAGCCCCATGTGGGCGAAGTGAATTACGACTACCTGTTTGGCGTGATCGACGCGGTTTCCATCCAATGCGGCTGGGTCGGCTGGGTCGGCTGCGAATACCGCCCCGCTTTGGGCGCGGTGGCGGGGGCTACAACGGCGGGCT
>CANFNE010000246.1 GCA_947448105.1 Burkholderiales bacterium | reverse complement strand
TTCAAGCCTGCGTTGCCCAACTCTTTGTAGAACGGCACGTTGGAGTCACCGTTGATGGTGGACACCACGGCAGTCTTGCCACCGGCGGCGAACCTCTTGATGTCAGCCACGATGGTTTGGTAATCCGAGTGACCAAACGGCGTGTATTTTTCGTCGATGTCGGTGTCTTTCACGCCTTTGCTATGCAGGTACGCGCGCAAGATTTTGTTGGTGGTGCGGGGGTAGACATAGTCGGTGCCCAGCAAGACCCAGCGCTTGGCGGCGCCACCGTCTTTGCTCATCAAATAGTCCACTGCGGGAATGGCTTGCTGGTTGGGCGCAGCACCGGTGTAGAACACGTTTTTTGACAGTTCTTCACCTTCGTATTGCACGGGGTAGAACAGCAAACCGTTCATTTCTTCCACGACGGGCAGCACCGATTTGCGCGACACCGAAGTCCAGCAACCAAAGATCACATCGACCTTGTCTTGGCCGAGCAGCTGCTTGGTTTTTTCGGCGAACAGGGGCCAATTGGAGGCGGGGTCAACGACCACGGGCTCGAGCTTCTTACCCAGCAAACCGCCCTTGGCATTGATCTCGTCAATGGCCATCAACACGGTGTCTTTCAACACGGTTTCCGAAATAGCCATGGTGCCTGAAAGGCTGTGCAAAACACCCACTTTGATGGTGTCACCCGCATGGGCGGGAAGGGCCGACAGGCCAGCCAAGGCGACGGCAGCAGAAAGTGCCTTGAGCGTAAAACGACGGTGCATGAAAAATCCTCCGGTGGTTGATGTAAGTCGTTTCACGTATTGCCGCATGCACGGTTTTGGTGAAACTTGGTTCAACTTTAGGGAGAATTTCCATTCTGGAAAATACGCCGACTGGCGTATGGGGCGGCGTACACCCGGCGTTATGAGCCCCGCCAACGCCCTACCAGCGCCGCTTAACGCCCGCGCTTTTGCGCGCGCAGCATGAACAGGTAGAGGCTTTCCACCTTCTCGCGCGCCCACGGGGTTTTGCGCAAAAACTTCAGGCTGGAAGACACGCTTGGGTCCACCGCAAAACAACGAATGGCGATCTGTTGCGCCAAACCTTCCCAGCCATAAAAGTCCGCCAGGGCGGTGACCATGGCTTCCAGCGTGACACCGTGCAAGGGGTTGCGCGGCTGCGCGGGCGTGGATGCAGGTGGTTTCGCAGGGGATTCGGGCATATCGGTAGGCATGGGCCTATTTTCGCCCACGCTGCGCTGCGCGAACGCGCCACCAGGCTTGCGCGCCCGAACGTCAGCCGCTGAACTGGGGCTGCAGCTGTGCAATGCGGGCTGTGGCTTTGCCGGCAGCGGCCGTGCGGGTTTCCACACCCAGTTTGACAAACACGCGTTCCAGGTGTTTTTTGACCGTCATGGGGCTGCTGCCCAAAATGTCGCCCACGTCCTTGTTGGTCTTGCCCTTGACCACCCAGTACAAGACTTCGGCCTCGCGCAGGGTCAGGGCAAAGGCGTCGCGCATGGCTTGCATGACCGCCTGGTCCGAAACCTCGCGCATCACGACCAGCCAGTCGTCGCCCGCCCATTCTTCGCTGCCAGCGGGGGAGGCGCTTTCGTTGTCGCCGGTTTGCTGGTGCAGGCGCAGGGTCAGGCGCGCGCCGTCGCCCTGGGACAAGACCAGCGGCCGGGGCGCGTCGCCGCGCTGCAGGCATCGCAAGCACTCTTGCAACCAGGACTGGATCTCAGGCGCGGTGCGGCTGGCATAAGGCGGGTGGTTGGGGCAATAACGCTGCAGCAGCTCGCGCGATAAAGGGGTTTGCCACATCAGCTTGCCGTCGTGCGGGCGTACCGTGAGCGTCGCGTAGCCAAACGCGTCCAGGGCGTTGCGCGCCTGGCGCCGTTCGCGCGCACCGGCCAAATGCATGGCCATGCGGGCGAGCAGCTCATGGGCTTTGACGGGATGGTTAACGCAGTCGGCGCCACCGGACTCCAGCGCCTGCACCAGGTGCTCGGGGTGGCCGGGGTCGGCCAAAAAGATGATGGGCGCGGGGCTGGTGGGGGCCAGCGCCTTGAGGCGGCGCGCCAAATCGAAGCCACTGCCGTCGCTAAGCTCGGCATCCAGCAGCAGCAGGTCGGGCGGCGCCACGGCAGCCTGGGTCAGTGCGGCAGCCGCGCTCAACAGCACCAAAGCGCCATATCCTGCGTCTTCGAGTAACGCGGCCAGGCCACGCGCTTGAGGGCCATCCGAACTCAGCACCCAAACGGTTTCGCCCTGGCCGGAGCGGGCGACGGCAGACGCTGGCGTCATGCGCACGCCCCTTCGAGCAGATCACCAATGCGGTGCATTGGTAGTCGCAATCCGGTTACTTGTTGGCCGTGTTGGCAGATCTCAAATTTGCGCACCAATACGAGGCACTGTGACGCTGTGTTGTGGTGCGCGGCTGGGTGGCTGAACTTCATCATGGGGATCTCCGGTGGCAAGGGCTGGTGCCCTCGAAACATTGCAGAATCCATGCCATCCGGCCTTTGGCGTATGCTTTTCACTGCAGGCACGGGCTTTGCTAACCTTGGTTACCCTCTGGCCTTACTTACTTCAACAGGCAACTGCTTATGGAACTCACCCCCCGCGAAAAAGACAAGCTTTTGCTGTTTACGGCAGCGCTTTTGGCCGAGCGGCGCAAGGCCCGGGGCCTGTTGCTCAATTACCCCGAAGCCCTGGCCCTGATCAGCGCCGCGGTGATGGAGGGCGCGCGCGACGGCAAGACCGTGGCGCAACTCATGAGCGAAGGCCGCACCGTGCTCACGCGCGCCGACGTGATGGACGGCATTGCCGAAATGATCCCCGACATCCAGGTCGAAGCCACCTTCCCCGACGGCACCAAGCTGGTCACGGTGCACCAGCCCATCGTCTGACGTTTTTGTTGTTCCCCCTCCTTCCAACTCCCATCCCACCAAGGAAAGCCGCCATGTTCCCCTCGCTGAATAAAGCTCTGCTGCTCGCAGCCACCCTCGGCCTGTCCACCCTGGCCCAGGCCCACGTAGGCACCGATATGGCCGACCACCACGCACTGGGCCTGGTGGACGGATTGCTCCACCCATTTACCGGACTGGACCACCTGGCGGCCATGCTGGCAGTGGGTTTTTGGAGCGCTTTGAGCACGCGCCGCATCTGGCTGGCGCCACTGGCGTTTGCCAACATGCTGCTGGTGGGCGCGCTTTTGGGCCTGTCTGGCATCACGCTGCCCGCGCTGGAGCCCATGGTGGCGGCCACCGTGCTGGCGCTGGGCTTGCTGGTGGCCACACGCGCGCAGTTTCCCGGCGCGGTAGCCGCCGCGCTGGCCGGAGGCTTTGCCGTATTCCATGGCATGGCGCACGGGGTCGAATTTTCCGGTGCAAGCCCGGTGGCTGCGCTGGTGGGCATGGTGGCCGGCACGGCGGTTTTGCACGGTCTGGGGCTGGCTGCGGGCTTGGCCTTGCGCGCGCACAGCGTGTGGTGGCCGCGTCTGGCAGGCGCTGCCTTGGCGCTGTGGGGCGGTGTGATGCTGGCCCAACTGGCCTAATGGGACTCGGAAATGACACCTGGAGAAATCATCACCGACGAAGGTAGCCATGTGCTCAACGCCGGGCGCCGCACCTTGACGGTATTGGTCAAAAACACATCTGACCGACCGGTACAGGTGGGCTCGCATTACCACTTTGCAGAGACCAACGGCGCGCTCAGCTTTGACCGTGCCCCGGCCCAAGGCATGCGCCTGAACATCGCCTCGGGCTCGGCCGTGCGTTTCGAGCCCGGCCAAGAACGCACCGTGGAACTGGTGGACTACGCCGGTGACCGCACGGTTTATGGCTTTCG
>CANFNE010000245.1 GCA_947448105.1 Burkholderiales bacterium | reverse complement strand
GCCTACAGCCTCTTGGGCCTGCAAACCTATTTCACCGCCGGTGTGAAAGAAGTGCGCGCCTGGACCATCCACGTGGGCGACACCGGGCCACAGGCGGCGGGCGTGATCCACACCGATTTTGAAAAAGGCTACATTCGCGCCCAGACCATTGCTTTTGACGACTTCATCGCCTTCAAGGGCGAGCAAGGCGCCAAAGATGCGGGCAAGATGCGCGCAGAAGGCAAAGACTACGTCGTCAAAGACGGCGATGTGATGAATTTCTTGTTTAGCTCGTAATTTGCAATAACAACCAGGAGACAGCCATGGCCGGACTAGTGAAAGAGATCGATCCCGACGGTTTGCTAGAGTTTTCGGTGGTCTACACCGACCGCGCGCTCAACCACATGTCGCAGCGCTTTCAGGGCGTCATGCGCGACATCTCGGGCATCCTCAAATCGGTCTACCACGCGCCTTCGAGCGTGCTGGTGCCCGGCAGCGGCACCTTTGGCATGGAAGCCGTGGCGCGCCAATTTGCCACCGGCAAAAAAGCGCTGGTGCTGCGCAACGGTTGGTTTAGCTACCGCTGGACGCAGATTTTTGACATGGGCCACATCCCCGCCCAGTCCGTCGTGCTCAAGGCGCGGCGCACCACGGATTCTTCTCAATCCCCCTGGGTACCTTGCCCCATTGACGAAGTGGTCGCCACCATCTTGGCGGAGAAACCCGACGTGGTGTTTGCGCCCCATGTAGAAACATCGGCCGGCATGATCTTGCCCGACGACTACCTGCGCGCCGTGGCGGACGCGGTGCACCAGGTGGGCGGCTTGTTTGTGCTGGACTGCATTGCCTCGGGCACCATCTGGGTGGATATGGAAGCCACCGGTGTGGACGTGCTGGTGACTGCGCCGCAAAAAGGCTGGAGCGGCTCGCCCTGCTGCGCCATGGTGATGCTCAGCGCCCGTGCCCGCACCGCCATTGACGGCACCACCAGCAGCAGCTTTGCCTGTGATCTGAAGAAGTGGCTGCAGGTGATGGAAGCCTATGAAAACGGCACCCACATGTACCACACCACCATGCCCACCGACGCGCTGACGCGCCTGCGCGAAGTGATGATGGAAACCCAAGACTACGGCTTTGAAAAAGTGCGCGCCGAGCAGCTTGAGCTGGGCCACAAGGTGCGCGCGCTGATGGAAAGCCGGGGCCTGGTCAGCGTGGCTGCCGACGGCTTTAAGGCGCCCGGCGTGGTAGTGAGCTACACCACCGACGCGGGCATGCACAACAGCAAAAAGTTTTTGGCCCTGGGTCTGCAAACCGCCGCCGGCGTGCCGCTGCAATGCGACGAACCGGCCGATTTCATGACCTTTCGCATCGGCCTGTTTGGCCTGGAAAAGCTGCACAACGTGGACCGCAGCGTGGGCCACCTGGCAGCGGCGCTAGACCAGATGGGGCTGGCGGCAATCTAAGCCTGCGGCCGATTTAGCGAATCGGCAAATACAAGCGCATGGGCGTGTCTGCGAAAGCGACAAACCCATAGCGCTCGTAAAACGCCTTGGCGCCCGCGCTCTTGGCGTCCACCAGCAGGGCGTAGGCGGCCACCGACAAGCGGGCCTTGCGGCAGCGTTCAAGCGCCAGGCCGATCAGCACATCGCCCAGGCCCGCACCCCGGCTGCCCCCATCGCGCGCCAAGCGGCCCAGCCTGAAGCATGGAATTGGGTAGCGCGGTAATTTGGCCTGCTCAGTGGGGCTCAATTCGGCGGCTTCCACTTGCGCAGCACTCAGGGTGTAAAAACCCAAAATCTTGTCGGGTTGCGCGTCGTCCACCAGCACAAACACCGAGGTCACGCCCCTGCTGCGCTGCTGAGAGGCGTACTTGCGCAGAAACTCGTCGAGCACGGGCTCGCCGCTGTTGAAGCCCGCGCGGTCGTGCCGCTTGGGATCAAAAAACTGCTCTTCAAGCACGCTTGACCTTGGCCGCCGCCTTGATCGCCTTTTGCAGCGCCGCGTTGGGCGCAAAGGCCCCCGCAATAGCGGCCTGAAACTCGACAAAGTCGCGGTTAGACAGCGTAACTTGCGCATCCGCCATCAACAAAGACTGCGCCTTTTCCTTGGCCGCAATGCGCACAAAGCCCGCCATGGTGGTTCCCATCAATGTCGCGGCGCGGGACAGCAAGTCTTTGTCGTCGGCGTCAAGCTTGAGGTCAAAACGGGCGGTGGTGGCCATGGCAGTGTCCTGGGTGGAAATTTATACGGCATTTTACCGTACTGATCTTTAGGTGCTGAAGGGAGAAACGGTCGCCCTTCCAGTTAAACTAAGTGCTACATTTTTAGCCTTCATTGGAGAAACCATGCTGACATCCACTCTGCGCGCCGCTGGCGGTTCGATTGCTGTGACCATTCCGCAGTCGCTGGCCAAGTCGTCCGGCTTGCAAGCGGGTGACAAAGTGAGCTTTGAGTTTGAAGCCGGGCGCCTGATCATTTCGCCGGTCACGCGGCGCAAATACAGCTTGCAAGAGCTGTTAGTCATGCAAGGCGATGCGCCCTTGCTGATTGATAAGGCGTGGGACGAGATGCCCGCTTCTGGTCAAGAGGTGCCCTTTTGAGCCGCCGGGTTTGGCAGCGCGGCGACATTGTGGTCGCCAGTTTTGACCCCACGCTGGGACATGAGCAGCAAGGGCGTAGACCCGGCATTGTGGTCACGCACGCAGACCTGAACCGGCTGGGCATGATTGGCGTTTGCCCCATCACGCAGGGCGGCATGGCCGCGCGCAATGCGGGTTTGTCGGTGAGCCTGATGGGCAGCGGCACACAAACCCAGGGGGTTGTGCTGGTGCACCAGTTTCGGATGATCGACCCGTCACAGCGCGCTTTGACACTGATTGAGCAAGCGCCAGACGACATCGTGGAAGAAGTCCGGGCGCGGGTGGCGGCCATGCTCGACTAAGGAGACGCTGGCGTGGCTTGGGCCAAGGGGCGAGCACCTCGCGTCCCAAAAATCTTCGTCCAACCCTTTTCTTTTTGCTAAGATTACCGCACCGGTTTCCACCCAACCGGCGGACAAGAAATTGAAGGGCAAACCCGGCTAAAGCCGGTGACGCAAAGCCACCGAACTAAAGCGCTGCCACCAAGCGCAATGTCAGCGGGGCCGCCAGATTCGACGGACAAGATCGCCTTGTCTGCTCTTTCCTGTTGTTGCGAATTGCAATAAGGAAGTCGATATGCGTCAGACCTTTGCACCCTGCTGCGCCCGGCGCCCTGCCGCGCCCAACCCAGGTTTGCGCCCATGAGCGCGCAGGCAACACTGGCGGACACGCCACCCCAGCTTGATGTGTCGCCGGGCAATCCCTGCCCATTTTTGCGGGCCCTGGTGGCCGGCGGCTGGCTGAATGACGAGGTCGAACCCCTGGGCAAAGTGCGCGACACCATTGTGCGAGCCAGTGGCCGGCCCCTGCCCGGCGCGGTGATTGTGGCCATCGCCGTGATCGCCAACGGCCTGACGCCCGCGCCGATGCTGCGCAATGCGCGCAAAGGCCTGCGCTTAAGCGCCCTGCGCGGCGGGCCCCTGGACAAACGCGGCAGCGGCTCGCGCCTGATTGACGCCAAGGGGCAGTTTCAAGCGCCCGAGCTAGAGCGCCTGGCCAGCTATGCCAGCCCCAAGCCCCTGCCCCAGGGCGGCAGCGAACTGGGCCTGAGCCTGCCCCAGATCACCGCCATGATGGACGCCAACTTTGCCCGCGCCCGCAGCACCCGCCGCCGCGTGGACCGCGCCATGATGAACGCCGAGTGGCCGGTGTTGCTCAAGTTCATGGGCAAAGACGCCGCCGACGGCACACGCTACCTGTGCGTGGAGGAAGTGCAGGTGTTGGTTCGGGATCGGCGGTTGCCG
>CANFNE010000244.1 GCA_947448105.1 Burkholderiales bacterium | reverse complement strand
GGGATTGATGGCGTAGAGCTTGCCGTCGGAATGCGGCTTGACCCAAGCGATGTCGTCGCCAATGGTGGTGACCTTCCAGCCAGCAAAGCCCTCGGGCGGCACCAGCATCGAGAAATTGGTCTTGCCGCAAGCGCTGGGGAAGGCGGCGGCCACGTGGTACTTTTTGCCCTGGGGGTTGGTCACGCCCAAGATGAGCATGTGCTCAGCCAACCAACCCTGGTCACGGCCCATGGTGGACGCGATGCGCAGCGCAAAGCACTTCTTTCCCAACAGGGCGTTGCCGCCGTAGCCCGAGCCGTAGGACCAGATTTCGCGGGTTTCAGGAAAGTGCACGATGTATTTGGTCTTGTTGCAAGGCCATTTCACATCGGCCTGGCCCGCGGCCAGCGGCGCGCCCACGGTGTGCATGCAAGGCACAAAGGCGCCGTCCGCGCCCAGCACGTCGTACACCGCGCGCCCCATGCGCGTCATGATGCGTTGGTTGACGGCCACGTAGGCGCTGTCGCTGATTTCGATGCCGATGTGCGCAATGTGCGAACCCAGCGGCCCCATAGAAAACGGCACCACGTACATGGTGCGTCCGGCCATGCAACCGTCAAACAGCGGCCCCAGGGTGGCGCGCATCTCGGCCGGCTCCATCCAGTTGTTGGTCGGGCCCGCGTCCTCTTTGCGCGCGCTACAAATATAGGTGCGGTCTTCCACGCGGGCTACGTCGCTGGGGTCCGAGCAGGCCAAAAAGCTGTTGGGGCGCTTGGCGGGGTTGAGCTTGGTAAAGGTGCCGGCGTCCACCAATTGCTGGCACAGCGCCTGGTATTCCTCTTGCGAGCCGTCGCACCAGTGGATGGCCGCGGGCTTGCACAGCGCGGCCATGTCGGCTACCCAGGCAATGAGGCGCGGGTGTTTTACGAAGTCTGGGGCATGGAGTTGCAGCCCTTGCATCACCGGTGAGTTCATCGAAAAGCTCCTAAGTTTAAAAATCGTCTTTTTAAAAACCAGGCGCGGCAGGGAGCAGCGGAGCGTGGCCTTTGAAAAAACCGCTGGAGCACTGCGCTTGCAAGGCGACAAACGGCCAACGAGCCCTTGCCAAATTGGCACGGGGCCCTGATTCTAGGAAGCGGTTTCGAAGTTACAAAGCGATTACAGGCAATAGTTATGCAAAAGTCGCATAGCTTTATGGCGATTTGGAGTGCCCACGGTGGCGTTTTTGGGGCCTACAAGGTCTCGGTGTGGCCGTCCACGGTCAGTTCCTGTCCCGAGATGCGCGCGCCCGCGCTTGAAGTGATAAACAGCGCCAAGGCCGCGATGTCTTGCGGCGAGATAAAGGTTTTGAGCGACGCGGCCTGCACGGCCTCGCGCCGCACCTGCGCCTCGCTGCGCCCGGTTTTGAGCGCCTCAGCCGCAATCACCCGGTCGATGCGTTCGCCCGAAACCGAGCCCGGGCAAATGCAGTTCACCCGCACGCCGGCGGGCCCAAGCTCTTGCGCCAGCGTTCGCGTCAGGCCCCGGATGGCCCATTTGGCCGAGGCATAAGGCGCGCGTCTGGGAAACCCGAACAGCCCGGCCGTGGACGACATATTGATGATCGAGCCACTGCCTTGGGCGCGCAGGAGCGGCGCGGCCAGGCGCGCGCACAAAAATGCTGAATCCAGGTTGACCGCCATGCACTGGCGCCAGTCGGCCAGGCTGATGTCTTCTACATTGGCCGTCGGCCCGGCCACCCCGGCGTTGCTGACCAAGATATCCAAGCCACCCAGGTGCGCTGTGCCCGCAGCAAAAAAGTCCGCCACCTGCGCCTCGTCGCTGACGTCGCAAACCCTGCCCGCCAACGAGGGGCGTGACGCCAAAGTGGCTTGCAGCGCGGCGGCGTTGACGTCGCAAATAAACACCTTCGCCCCAGCGGCCATAAAGGCATCTGCCATGGCCAGGCCAATGCCCGAGGCGGCGGCGGTAATCAAAACGCGTTGCTTGGAGTGGGTCATGGCGGTGCTATGGAAAAGTGATTGAAGCGCGCACTGTAGCCTTGTCGCAAGCCGCACTTGCCGCAAAGGCGGCACGATTTGCCGTGCAAGCGACTGCGGTCAAAATCAGCCCCATGCAATTGCCGTCGTTTTATTCCTTTCAAAAAATCCTGGCGCCTCTGGGCGCTGTGGGCTTGATCGCCCTGGCCTACCGCAGCTACGGCTGGCCGGGCGTGGCTGGCGCCGTGGGCGCTTTGGTGATGTGGATGCTGCTGCATTTCACCCGCATGCTGCAGGTGATGCAGCGCGCCGCCAAGCGGCCCAAGGGCTATGTCGACAGCGCGGTCATGCTAAACGCCAAGCTGCGCACCGGCATGGCGCTCTTGCATGTGGTGGCGATGACGCGCGCGCTGGGCGAGCCCATATCTGAGCTGGGCGCGCAACCCGAGATCTTCCGCTGGACCGATGGTTCGGCGGCCAGCGTGGACTGCGAATTCATCACCGGGCGCCTGAAAAACTGGCGCCTGCAGCGTCCCAGTGCTGACCCCGCAAACGCCGCCCCGTAAAATCCCGCTTTTACCCCCAGGCCCAACCCCTCAAAGGATTATTGCAATGACCGCCATGCCCCCATCCATGTCTGACCGCGACGGAAAAATCTGGATGGACGGCCAGATGGTCGATTGGCGCGACGCCAAGATCCACGTGCTGAGCCACACCCTGCACTACGGTTGCGGCGCCTTTGAAGGCGTGCGCGCCTACAACACCGCCCAGGGCACCGCCATTTTTCGCCTGGCAGAACACACCGAACGCCTGTTCAACAGTGCCAAGATTTTGCGCATGAACATCCCGTTCACCAAAGAGCAGGTGATGGACGCGCAAAAAGCCGTGGTGCGCGACAACAAGCTCGAGAGCTGCTACTTGCGCCCGCTGACCTGGATTGGCGACAAAAAGCTCGGCGTCTCGCCCAAGGGCAACACCATCCACCTGATGGTCGCGGCCTGGGCCTGGGGTGCCTATTTGGGCGAAGAAGGCATGAAGCGCGGCATTCGCGTCAAGATTTCGAGCTACACCCGCCACCACGTCAATATCACCATGACCCAGGCCAAGGCGGTGTCTAACTACACCAACTCCATCCTGGCCAATATGGAAGCGACCGACGACGGCTACGACGAAGCCATGTTGCTCGACACCAACGGCTTTGTGTCCGAAGGCGCCGGCGAAAACCTGTTTGTTATCAAAGACGGCGTGGTCTACACGCCCGACCTCTCGGCTGGCGCCTTGAACGGCATTACCCGCAACACCGTCATGCACATCTGCAAAGACTTAGGGCTGGAACTGGTGCAAAAGCGCATTACCCGTGACGAGGTCTATATCTGCGACGAAGCTTTCTTCACCGGTACCGCTGCTGAGGTCACACCCATCCGTGAACTCGACCGCATCGCCCTGGGCAAAGACGACTACGTCGGCACGCGCGGCCCGATCACCGAAAAAATCCAGGCAGCCTTCTTTGACATCGTCAACGGCCGCAACTCCAAGTACGCGCACTGGCTGACTTTGGTCTAAGAGCGGCAACCCCCTTTACGCACCGAACACCGCCATGTCCAAATCGCTCGTCACCCTGCTGGCCAAAGACCTCAACCCCCAAGGCGGCGTGTTTTGCCCCAGCCCCCTGGCGGACATGAAAACCTGGAACACCCATCCCAAGGTCTACCTCGACGTGGCCCACAGCGGCCACGCCAAGTGCCCCTACTGCGGCACCGTGTACCAGCTCAAGGACGGTGAGCATTTCGAAGCCCATTAAGTTGGTGCCCCCACGCTCCCCCACTGCGTTGGGGTCGCTGCCCCCCGAGGGGGCGCCCCTTGCTTGGGGCGGCCCGGCGCAAGGGGTGGTGCCCCCACGCGCCCCCGCTGCGTTGGGATCGCTGCCCCCCGAGGGGGCG
>CANFNE010000243.1 GCA_947448105.1 Burkholderiales bacterium | reverse complement strand
CGCGTTGGCCTGGAATACGACCACCTGCCGCTCGAGCGCATGGACAAGATCAAGTCGGTGCTCACGCACGTGGAGTTCACCAACATCGCTGCCGACTGCATGAAGCTGCGCATGGTCAAGTCGGCCGAAGAAATCGAATTCATCAAGAACGGCGCCCAGGTCTGCGACATTGGTGCTGCCGCCCTGGTAGCCGCCGTGCACGAAGGTGTGCCCGAGTACGAAGTGGCCCTGGCCTCGACCCAGGCCATGGTGCGCGAGATCGCCAAGCGCTACCCCCACACCGAGCTGATGGACAGCTGGACCTGGTTCCAGTCGGGCATCAACACCGACGGTGCGCACAACCCGGTGACCACGCGCAAGGTACAAAAGGGCGACATCCTGAGCCTGAACTGCTTTTCCATGATCTCGGGCTACTACACGGCGCTGGAGCGCACCCTGTTTTTCGGCGAAGTGGACGAGGCCTCGCTCAAGCTGTGGGAAGTCAATGTGCGCGTGCACGAAGAAGGCCAAAAACTGGTCAAGCCCGGCATGCGTTGCTGTGACGTGGCGCTCGAGCTCAACAAGATTTACGAAGAATACGACCTGCTGAAGTACCGCACGTTCGGCTACGGCCACTCGTTTGGCGTGCTGTCGCACTACTATGGGCGCGAAGCCGGCCTGGAATTCCGCGAAGACATCGAGACCGTGCTCGAGCCCGGAATGGTGGTGTCCATCGAGCCCATGATCATGCTGCCCGAGGGTTTGCCCGGTGCCGGTGGGTACCGGGAACACGATATATTGGTGGTCACTGACAACGGACACCAAAACATCACGGGCTTCCCATACGGCCCCAAGCACAACGTTATCCCTGGCTAGGCATAAAACCTGCTTAACCCACGGACCCTCTCTGAATCTGGAATCCGATCCCCATGCAACAGCCCTATGTCCGCTTCGACCACGTAGAAAAAAGCTACGACGGCCGGCAGCTCGTGGTGCAAGACCTCAATCTTGATATTGCCCAGGGCGAGTTCCTGACCTTGCTCGGACCCTCGGGTTCGGGCAAAACCACCACGCTGATGATGCTCGCGGGCTTTGAGACGGCTACGGCTGGCGAGATTTATCTCGACGGCAAGCCCATCAACCGCATTGCCCCGGAACACCGCAACATCGGCATGGTGTTCCAGAGCTATGCGCTGTTTCCGCACATGACGGTGGCCGAGAACGTGGGTTTTCCCTTGAGCGTGCGTGGCGTCAAGGGGAATGAGGCGCATGAGCGCGTCATGCGCGCACTCGAGAAGGTGGGCCTCAAAGGCTTTGAGTCCCGCCGTCCGGCGCAGATGTCCGGCGGGCAGCAGCAGCGCGTGGCCGTGGCCCGGGCCCTGGTGTTTGAGCCGCAGTTGGTGCTGATGGACGAGCCGCTCTCGGCCCTGGACAAACAGCTGCGCGAGCAATTGCAGTACGAAATCAAGCGCCTGCACCACGAACTGGGCATCACCATCGTCTACGTCACGCATGACCAGACCGAGGCGCTGGCCATGTCCGACCGGGTAGCGGTGTTCCACCACGGCCGTATCCAGCAGATCGACACGCCTACCCAACTCTACGAGAGCCCGTCCAACGCCTTTGTGGCGCAGTTCATTGGCGAGAACAACACCCTTAACGGACATGTGAGCGCCATCTCGGGCAGCCGCTGCGAAGTCACGCTGGCCGATGGCCTGCGCCTGGAGGCGCAAGCGGTGGCGGTAGACCGGGTTGGCCAGGCCACGCGCTTGTCGATCCGCCCTGAGCGCATTCACCTGAACCCGCCAGCCGGTGCGGTTCAGACCACGGTCAGTGGCACGGTGGTCGATGTGACCTACCTGGGCCGCTACGCCCGCCTGCGCATGAACGCATGCGGACTTGAAGATTTCATCGTTACGCTTCCCAACGATGGACGCGACCTGAGTTTGCAAGCCGGTAGCACCGCCACCCTCGGGTGGAATGTGACGGACTGCCGGGCTCTGGACGGCGTGTAGGGGCGGCATTCATTCATACAACAGGAAAACAGCATGTTCAAAAAGATCCATTTAAGCGCATTGACGGTCGTTAGCGCCGCCGTTGTTGCCATCCTGCCAAGCACCGGCGCTGCGCAACAGGCATTGACCGTGGCCTCCTGGGGCGGCGCTTACACCACCAGCCAGATTGAGGCTTACCACAAGCCCTACACCGCCAAGACCGGCACCAAAATCACTTCGGTGGACTGGGGCGGCACCTTGGGCGAAATCAGCGCCCAGGTCAAGTCGGGCAACATCAAATGGGACGTGGTTGATCTGGAGCCCGCTGAAGCCCTCAAAGGCTGCGAAGAAGGCCTGCTCGAAAAAATCGACCCCAGCAAGCTGCCCGCCGGCGCTGACGGCACCCCTGCTGCCAAAGACTTCTCGGCCGGCATGATCCTGCCTTGCGCCATTGGCGTCATCACCTACGCCAACATCGTGGCCTATGACAAAGCCAAAATGGGCGCCAATGGCCCCAAGACTTTGGAAGACTTCTTCAACGTCACCAAATTCCCCGGCAAGCGCGGCGTCAAGAAAGATCCCAGCGTGATCCTGGAATGGGCGCTGATGGCTGACGGCGTGGCCGTGGCCGACGTTTACAAAGTGCTTTCCACACCCGCTGGCGTGGACCGCGCGTTCAAGAAGCTCGACACCATCAAGAGCAGCATCGTCTGGTGGACCGCTGGTGCGCAGCCGCCCCAGTTGCTGGCCGCCGGTGAAGTCGTCATGACGCACGCCTGGCACGGTCGCATCGTGGACGCCAACACCAAAGAAAAGAAAGACTTTGCAGTGATGTGGGACGGCCAGGTACAAATTCCTGACCTGTACGCCATCCTCAAAGGCACCAAGAACCTGGACGCTGCACAAGACTTCATCCGTTTTGCCAGCGGCAGCCAGCCTTTGGCTGACCAAGCGAAGTACATCCCGTACGCGCCGACCCGCAATTCGGCTCTGGCTTTGATTCCTACGTCCAACCCCTACAAAGCCTGGTTGCCCAATGCCGGTCACCCTGGCCGCGCCATGCCCACGAACGCGCAGTTTTGGATGGAAAACCAGGACGACCTGAACAAGAAGTTCGCAGCCTGGTTGGCGAAGTAAGCGTATGACAGCGATCAGCACGTCCGACCTGGGGCAGCGCCTGCGCAAAGCAGAGCGTCGCGGCCATCTATGGGCTTACGCGCTGATCGCGCCCTTGTTCCTTTTTGTCGCTTTGAGCTTTCTCTTGCCCTTGGGCACTGTATTGCTCAACAGCGTCTATGACCCGATCATTCCGGACAACCTGGCGCGCACCGTGCGCGCTTTGGACGCCTGGAATGGTCCGCGGTCTGAGCTTCCGCCCGAGCCGGTGTTTGCCGCTTTGGCGCTGGATATGAAAGAGGCAGTGCAAGAACAAAAAGCCGGCTCGATTGCCAACCGCCTGAACGTTGAAGAGTCGGGTCTTCGCACCATCTTCATGCGCGCCGCGCGCCGCATCGCCAGCCAAGACGAAGGCCCCTGGACTCCGTTTTTCGAAGCCGCCGATCCCGCCTGGGCGCAACCCGCCATCTGGGGCACGATCCGCAACCTGTCTTCTCCCACCCACTCCCTGTTTTTCTTGTCGGCCTTGGACGCACGGCGCCTGCCCGACGGCAGCATCACCGCGCAGCCCGAAGACCAGCGTATCCACATCACCATTTACCTGCGCACGCTGGGCGTGGCGCTCACCGTTACCGTGATGTGCATTGTGCTGGGCTTTCCGCTGGCCTACCTGCTGGCGCACCTGCGTGACAAGACCGCAAATTTGTTGCTGATTTTGGTGCTGCTACCGTTTTGGACCTCGCTCTTGGTGCGCACCACCGCCTGGATGGTGGTACTGCAAAAAGAAGGTGTCATCAACTCGCTCTTGCAGGCCGT
>CANFNE010000242.1 GCA_947448105.1 Burkholderiales bacterium | reverse complement strand
CGAGCTGCTGGCGCGCCACGGCCTGGAGCGCTGCAAAGACGGCCGGCCGCTCATCATGATGTGCGAGATTCCGAGCAACGCGATTCTGGCCAACGAGTTTTTGGCCTACTTTGACGGCTTCTCGATTGGCTCGAACGACCTGACCCAGCTCACACTGGGTCTGGACCGCGACTCGGGCATGGAGCTGCTGGCCGCCGACTTTGACGAGCGCGACCCGGCGGTCAAAGCGCTCATCAGCATGGCGATTACGGCTTGCAAGGCGCAGGGCAAGTACATCGGTATCTGCGGCCAGGGGCCCAGCGACCATCCGGACTTCGCGCTTTGGCTTGACGAGCAGGGCATCTCGTCCATCTCGCTCAACCCGGACTCGGTGATCGCCACCTGGCAGCAGCTCGCAGCCCGATGAAACTTGCGCAAACCCTGGCCTCTTGGCGGCTGCATGCCGTCTTGCTGGTCCTGTGGTTTGCGGCGTCGTTTGGGGTGGTATTTTTTGTCCGCGATGTGCAATCCGTGGTGGCCGGCTGGCCCCTGGGGTTCTGGTTTGCGGCGCAGGGTTCGGTGGCGGTGTTCATCGCCATCGTGGTGTTTTTTGCCTGGCGCAAGAACCGCCAAGAAGATGTCCAGACCCCGGAAACAGTAGCCACGCTGGCCGCCTATGCACGGCGTATCCACCGCCGCTTTGGCACCTATGTCGCTGTCTTGCTGGGTTCCCTGATCGGCTTGGGTCTGGCGGAGCAGGCGGGCTTGCCCAAGGTCTGGATTGCCGGCATCTTTTTGTCGGTTACCTTGGTGCTCTACGCGGGCATCGGGGTCTATGGTCGTACCGCGAACGCGCAAGAGTATTACGTCGCCGGACGGCGCATACCGGCGATGTACAACGGCATGGCCACCGCAGCCGACTGGATGAGTGCGGCGTCTTTCATCAGCCTGTCTGGCGGCTTGTACCTGCAGGGGTTTTCAGGCATTGGGGACCAGCCTGGCGGCTTGGCCTACGTGCTGGGCTGGACCGGCGGCTTTTGCCTGGTGGCCTTGCTGGTAGCGCCCTACCTGCGCCAGCTGAATTTGTACACCTTGCCCGACTATTTTGCGCTGCGCTTTGGTGGACGCTGGCCGCGCCGTATTGCGGCCGGGGCGGCCATTTTGTGTTCGTTTACTTACGTGGTGGCGCAGATTTACGGCGTGGGCCTGATCACCTCGCGCCTGACCGGCTTGCATTTTGAAATCGGCATCCTGCTGGGCCTGGGCGGCGTGCTGGTGTGTTCCTTTTTGGGCGGCATGCGCGCGGTGACTTGGACGCAGGTGGCGCAGTACGTCGTCATCATCCTGGCCTTTACCTTGCCGGTGTCGTGGTTGTCGTACCAGCAGCTGGGCAACCCCTTTGCCGCGTTGGCGTATGGCCAGCAGTTGCCCAAGATTGCCGAGATGGAACGCCAGATCCAGGCGTCCCCCGCCGAACGGCAGGTGCTGGCCATTTACACCCAGCGCGCCGATGCATTGGAGCAAAAGCTGCAAGACGTGGACGCAGCCATGCGCTTAGAGCGCATGGAACTGCGCCGCCAGTTGCGTGAGTTAGGCGACACCGTGGCCGACGACACCCGCGCCATGGCCTTGCGCCGCCAGATTGCGGCGGTGCCCAAAGACGCTGCTGCGGCCCGCGAACTGTGGACACGCCAGATGGCTGACAACCGCAGCCGCGCCCAGCCCCTGGGAGGCATGCCGGCCCACGCCCAGGCCTTCGCGGGGGATCCGGACGGTTCGCCCGCGGAGAAAGAAACCTTCAACAGCTCCCGCGCCAACTTTCTGGCCCTGATGTTTTGCCTGATGGTGGGAACCGCCGGTCTGCCCCACCTGTTGACGCGCTACTACACCACGCCCACTGTGGCACAAGCGCGTGAATCGGTGGCCTGGTCGCTTTTTTTTATCGCTCTGTTGTACCTGGCCGCGCCCGCGCTGGCGGTCTTGGTCAAGTACGAAATCATGGCCCACCTGGTGGGCCAGCCCATGGACAGCCTGCCCGCCTGGATCGCCCAGTGGTCGCGCGATCCGTCGCTTTTATCGGTGTCAGATGTGAACGCTGACGGAATATTGCAGTTCTCGGAGTTGAAAGTGGGCGCGGACCTGGTGATGCTCGCCAGCCCGGAAATTGGCGGCCTGCCCGCGATCTTTTCGATCCTGGTGGCGGCAGGAGGTCTGGCTGCAGCCCTTTCGACCGCCGACGGCTTGCTGCTGACCATTGGCAACGCCTTGGCCCATGACCTGGTGTTTGAAGGCGAGGGTGACAAGGCCCGCGCCATGCGTCCGGTGATGTGGTCCAAGTTTGCGCTGCTGGTGGTGGCCTTGCTGGCGGCCTATGCGGCAGCGCAGCGGCCCGCTGGAATTTTGTATTTGGTGGCGGCTTCTTTCTCCTTGGCAGCGGCTGGCCTGGTGCCGGCCATGGTGTTGGGTATCTTTTGGCCCGGCGCCACCCGCGCGGGCGCCGTAGTGGGAATGCTGGTGGGCCTGGGCGTCACGCTCTATTACATGGCGGTTAATCTGCCCGCCGTGCAAGGTCTGTTCGCTGGCTGGAGCGGCACCCTGTGGTGGGGCATACAGCCGGTCTCGGCCGGGGTGTTTGGTGTGCCCGCAGGCATTGCCGCGACCGTCGTGGTCAGCCTGCTCACGCGTGCCGGGCAGCAGCAACGCGCCGCGCTATAATCGCGGGCTTCGCCTTGCTGCACTCCACTTAGACGCTGGAGGCGGCTTTTTCTGGCCCCGCTGTGGGCTTATCCAAAAGGAGTATCAATGCGTCACTACGAAATCATTCTCATGATCCATCCGGATCAGAGCGAGCAAGTTCCAGCCATGCTGGAGCGTTACAAGGGCATGATCACTGCCGGCGGCGGAAAAATCCACCGCGTGGAAGACTGGGGTCGTCGCCAACTGGTCTACATGATCAACAAGCTCGCCAAAGCCCACTACCTGTGCGTGAACATCGAAGCCGACCAAGCCGTCATGGCCGAACTCGAGCATGCGTTCAAGTTCAACGACGCTGTTTTGCGCCACCTGACCGTCCTCAAGAAGAAGGCCGATACCGGCCCCTCTTCCATGATGAAAACGGTCGAGCGCGAAGACGCGCGCAAGACACAACAGGCCGAGTACCAGGCTTAAACACCTCGCTCAAACGACGAAGCGCGAAAGGGTGTGGCGGTCAATTCACTGGTAATCACTGCATCGATCACGGAGGCGCAAGCCCTGAGATTTACGCCAGCAGGCGTTCCTGCTTTGAATCTGGTTCTGGACCATGCGTCCGAAGCAGAAGAAGCAGGCGGTAAAAGGCAGGTGGCCACCAGTTTGAAAGCCATGGCATTTGGTTCGGTGGCCGAGCGGCTGGCCAGACAGGCCATCGGCAGCCACTGGAGGTTCGAGGGATTCCTCGCCAACGCATCCCGCAGCAAATCGCTTGTTTTGCACGTACAAGATTTTTTACCAGATTAGTTTTAGGAGGCTTTATGGCCACGTTCAAGAAATTCAACAAAGACAAGCGCCCCAAGCGCAATACCCAGTCCCTGCTGTTCAAGCGCAAGCGCTTTTGCCGCTTCACCGTGACCGGCGTCGAAGAAATTGACTACAAAGACATAGACACCTTGCGCGACTTCATCGCTGAAAACGGCAAGATCATCCCAGCACGCCTGACCGGCACCCGCGCCATTTTCCAGCGCCAACTCAACACCGCTATCAAGCGCGCTCGCTTCCTGGCGATGCTGCCTTACAGCGACCAGCACAAGATCTAAGGAGACCTGACCCATGCAAATCATTCTGCTCGACAAGGTCGTAAACCTCGGTAACCTGGGCGAAATCGTCAAGGTCAAAGACGGCTATGCCCGTAACTTCCTCATTCCTTCGGGCCGTGCCCGTCGCGCTACCGAAGCGGCCAAGGCCGAATTCGAAGCTCGCCGCATCGAACT
>CANFNE010000241.1 GCA_947448105.1 Burkholderiales bacterium | reverse complement strand
GCTTGGGGGTACATCAAAAAGCCCAGCTTGGGGCCGGTCGAATGGGGCAGCGCCACGTCGTGGGCGTTGTTAAAGGCCATCCAGTTGCCTTCCCAGCCGCCAAAAAGCACTTTGTTGACCGGGGCGACCACCGGGTTTTTCGGGTCTTTGATCCACTGCGCGGTTTCTTGGCGCATCACCTTGGCCACGTCTGCCGGATCCATGGCCACCCAGCCGTAACCGGCCAGATACACCTCGGCACGGCAGTGCTGCGCGCCTTGCAGTTTGGCGGGAATGCCACCTAGCTCTTTGTAGCCAAAGGCGCTGGGCGCAATGCGCAGGCCGTACACGTCGCGCGCAGGCAGGCCGACCGAGCGGCACAGGCCCACAAACAATGCGTTCAGGTCGGCGCATTTGCCACCCAAGTTGCCTGTTTCCAGCATGGCGGCAATGTCGCCTTCGCCGCAGCCGCGCACCTTGGGTTCGCGGTAGGTGTTTTGCACAATCCAGTCGAACAGTTTTTGGGCTTTTTCGACGTCGGTCTTGGCGCCTTCGGTGGCTTTTTTGGCCGTGTCGCGCACGATGCCATCCACCGGAATCAGATGCGTGGCTTGCGTCCACTGCGCCAGCGACTGGGCGGACTCAGCAGCCACGCCCTTTTTGGACCAGTCTTGCGCGCGGTTTTGGGTCTGGATGCGGCTGGTCAGCTCGACAAAAGGCTTGGCGTTGTCGGCGGCAAATTCGGCGTACAGCAGGCGCGCGCCGTAGTGGCCGTCGGCGGCCATGTGCGCGCTGCCGTTGCTGGTGAAGGTGGAGTCCAGCGACTTTTGCCAGTCGCTGTTGACGCTGGGCACGGGCAGCCAGACGCGTGTCGCACCTTGGGGCGCAGCGATTTCAATGCGGGTGGTCACGTCAAAGGTGCGCCAGGTGCCGGGCTGGGGGGCGAACTGGCGCTCGGCCTCCGCGGTTTGTGCGAAATTGAAAGGAGAGAAAGTTGCCAGCGCAGAGGCGGCAGCCGCAGTGTGAAGAAAGCGACGGCGCGCGCCGTCAGGCGCATTGGAAAACACGGTGGTCATACAGAGAACTCCGAATAGGTAAAAACGACGCGTACGGCGCATAAAAAGATGCCCCGGGGTAGCGCAAACAACAAACCCGCCATCGCATCGCTGCGCAGCGGGTTGGGCTGATTATCGCCGCCTGCGCCAAGCCCGCCCTGCCAGGCGCTCCGAGAAGGTGGAAACAGCGCCACAGCAAGCGCACCCGTTATATTCAAAGCCCTGCGCCATCCCAGCGTGATCAGCGCCCTGCCTGCGGCCACCCGCCCCTGTTTTCGAGACCGCCCCGTTTGACTTCTGAAGCCGCCCTGCCCCCCCTTGCCCAACACGCCCTGGCCGCTTTCGAGCACGTGGTGGGCCACACTTCGGGCTTTCGCGCCCGCCCCGGCCAGCACGCCATGGCGCAGTGCGTGGCCGAAACGCTCGGCCGCGCCGACCTGGGCGAGTGCGATAACCCCACCAAGGCCATTGCCGTCATCCAGGCCGGCACCGGCGTGGGCAAGTCCGCCGCCTATGCCAGCACGGCAATCGCCATGGCGCTGGAGCGCAAAACCCGGGTGCTGATTTCTACCGCCACCGTGGCGTTGCAAGAGCAGCTCATGCAAAAAGACCTGCCCGCACTGGCTGCGGCCATGGACCAGCCTTTTGCCTATGCGTTGGCCAAGGGCCGGGGCCGCTATGTGTGCAAGCTCAAGTTGGAGCGCCTGGTGGGCGTGGGCGGCGTGGACGAAGACCTGTTTGAAGAAGAACAAAGCGCCCAGCGCGGCCCCGCCCACGAGGCGCAAGAAGAGCGCCGCCTGCGCCTCTATGACCACATGGCCAATCTGCTGGCCCACGGCCGCTGGGACGGCGACCGCGACAGCCTGAACGACGCCCCCGAGCCCGGCGACTGGACCACCGTGGCCGCCGAGCGCCACAGCTGCACCGCGCGCCACTGCCCACGCTACCGCGAGTGCAGCTACTACCAAGCGCGCACCAAGCTGGCCGAGGCCAATGTGATCGTCGCCAACCACGACCTGGTGTTGGCGTCCCTGGGCATGAAAACCCTGCCCGAGCTGGACAACTGCTTGGTCATTTTTGACGAAGGCCACCACCTGCCGGCCGTAGCACTTGACCAGTTCAGCAGCGCCATGGACCTGAGCAGCCTGCGCTGGCTCGACAAGCTGCCCAAGATCCTGACTGAGGTAAGCCGCAGCCTGCAGCTCACACTGACCGAAGACGTGGCCACCGTGGCCAGCCAGTTGAAGGGCGCGTTGCAGCAGCTCGCCCGCATGGCGCTGGACCTGGTGCACGCCAACACCCTGGGCAAAGACGGCACGCTGCGCTTTGCCAACGGCGTGCTGCCCGAGACGCTGACCGAGCCGGTGGCCTTGATTCACGCGCAGGCCGCCGGCCTGTCCAAGGCCCTGGAAGCCTTAGGCGCCGAGGTCAAATCCGTAGCCAAAGAGGACCCGGCCCAGGCCCTGCAATGCGCGCAGCTGTACACCAAGCTCGGCGCCCTGTCGCCGCGCCTGTCCAGCGTGGTGGGTACGGCCACACTGCTGTTGGAACACGGCGCGCAGCCCTTGGCCAAGTGGCTGCAAGTGGAAAGCGAAAGCGGCTTTTTGAACATCCGCGCCCACGCCTGCCCCATCGTGCCGGGCGACTTGCTGCGCCAGTTTTTGTGGAGCCAGGTGCGCGCGGCCGTGGTGACATCCGCGTCGCTCACCAGCTGCGGCAGTTTTGACTACTTTTTGAACGAGGCCGGCCTGTCCCACAAGCACTATGTGACTGCGCTGGAAGTCTCCAGCCCGTTTGACTACAGCACCCAGGGCAGCCTGACCGTGGTCCACACCCTGGCCGAGCCCAAAAACGCCGAGGCCTATACCGCCGAGATGGTGGAATATTTGATGAACGACCTGGCCCAAGTGCAGCGCGGGGCGCTGGTTTTGTTCACGTCACGCGCGCAAATGCGCAGCGCAGTGGGCGCACTGCCCGGCGCCTTGATTGAGTCGGTGCTGGTGCAAGGCAGCATGTCGCGCACCCGGCTCTTGGCCACGCACATGGCGCGGGTGGAAGCGGGGTTTTCCTCCATCCTGTTTGGCTTGCAGTCCTTTGGCGAGGGCCTGGATCTGCCCGGCGCCCTGTGCGAGACCGTGTTTATCGCCAAACTGCCGTTTGCGCCGCCCAGCGACCCGGTGGACGAGGCGCGCGCCGAATGGCTAAAAAGCGTGGGGCGCGACCCGTTTAACGAACTGGTGATTCCGGCCACCGGCATCAAGCTCTTGCAATGGACCGGCCGCGCCATCCGCACCGAAGACGACCGCGCGCAGGTGATTTGCTACGACAAGCGCCTGACCACCACGGCGTACGGGCGGCGCATGCTCAGCGGCCTGCCGCCGTACCGACAGGAGCGGCGGGGATAAAGAAGCGGCGCTCGCCGACCGGGCGGCGCAGTCAGGCGCCGCCGGCCTCTATGCCAAAGGTCAAACCCGCATGCTGCTGCAAGCGCGCCACCAGCGGCGCCGCCATCAGCGCGCCGGGGGTCCAGACGCCGCCCGTGGCGCTGCTGCGGGGCACGTCGTGCAGCAGGCACAGCGCGCTTTGGGCAATCATCTTGCAGGTGGAGCCATAGCCCGGATCGCGGTCGCCGGTGACCACCGCCTTGAGCGTCTGGCCGCGCGTGGTGCGCCCCATGAACAGCAGTTCGTAGCGCCCGGCCTCGCGTTCTTGCAAAGAAGGACCTTGACCCGGCTTGCGCAGCACCAGCCACTGCAGCAGCTTGCGCGTGGGCGGAAAAGCCAGCAAGGCGCCTTGGATGCGGGTGCTGCGCGCCAGCGCCTTGGCGCGTTGTTCGCCGCGGGCGCCGACTCCGGTGAGCATGCGTTCGCTGTAATAAAAGTCGCGGCCCCAAGGGTGGCCCAGCAAAGCATTGCTGCGGTGCACGTTTTTGGTATTGATGGG
>CANFNE010000240.1 GCA_947448105.1 Burkholderiales bacterium | reverse complement strand
GAAGGCCAGCGCTACTTTGACGAAGTCGAAGCCGAATACCAGCGCATCCTGGCCGACGGCGCCAAGCACACCATTCCGCAAACGGAACTCGACCGCGTGAGCGCCTGCTTTGTGGCGCCCGCAGTGGACGCAGTTCCGGTGGCCGCCCAAAGTGCGGCCGAACACGCTCTCAGCGCACTGGCGCAAGCCACACCCGAATTCGGTCGCTGGCTGGCGCAAAACGTGGCCGGCCACAAAAACCCGGGCCTGCGGGCCGTGACGCTGTCGTTCAAACGCCTGGGCCAGGCGCCTGGCGACGCCACGGCCGACCAGTTGCGCACCAGCGCTGATTTGGCAGACCGCTTTTCGGCAGGCGAAGTGCGCGTCAACCACGACCAAAACCTGGTTTTGCCTTGGGTGCGTGTGGACCAATTGATTGACCTGTGGCACGCCGCCAAAGCCGCCGGGCTGGCGCGCGCCAATATCCACCTGCTCAGCGACATGATTGCCTGCCCTGGTGGCGACTACTGCGCCCTGGCCAACGCCCGCTCGCTGCCGTTGGCGGCGGCGATTACCGAGCGCTACCAAGACCTCGACGAGTTGTTTGACCTGGGCGAGATTGACCTGCACATCAGCGGCTGCATCAATTCCTGCGGCCACCACCACAGCGGCCACATCGGCATTTTGGGCGTGGACAAGGACGGCCAGGAGTGGTACCAGGTGACTTTGGGCGGCTCGGACGGCTCGGATTTGAGCGGCCCGGCCCGTGCAGGCAAGGTGGTGGGCCCATCGTTTGCGGCGGCGGAAGTGGTGGACGTGATTGAGGCAGTGCTCGACGTCTACAAAGACCAACGCGACGCGGGCGAAAACTTCATCGACACGCTGCAGCGCCTGGGGCCTGATGCCTTCAAGGCCGCCGCCAATGGCGCACGCTTTGCCACGGCCCGCGTGGCCGCCTGAGCGCCTCGCACCTCTTACTTGGACACGCACACTATGGCACTGACCCTGATTAGCTCCTCTGACCTGCCCGAGGCAGGCACGCCGGCCAGCACGCTGACGCTGGCCAATGACACCGACGCCCAAACCGTGGCGATCGACGGGCTGGCGCAAATTGTGCTGAACTTTCCCAAGTTCAGCGACGGCCGCGCATTCAGCCAGGCGTATGTCCTGCGCCGGCGGGGCTTTACCGGCGACATCCAGGCCCAGGGCGATGTGCTGATAGACCAGTTGCTGCAAATGCAGCGCAGCGGTTTTAGCAGCGCCGTGCTGCGCGCCGACCAGGACGCCGCCCACGGACACACGCTGCTGGGCCACTACAGCAGCTTTTACCAGGGCGACGCCCTGGGCGCGCCACGGTTCCAGCAAGCCGCCTAAACACCTAGCAACCCGCGTTTTTCAGGGCACTTGGATGCCCTGCCTGGCGCTAGCTTTGTCCAAATTCTCCCCAACACCCTCGTCCAACACCCTACCGATTGCGCCCATGTTGACCTCCAACCGCACCACCAGCCCCAAAAGCGCCCTGACCCGCAACGCCGACGCCAGTGCCGACTTTGCGCACAAGCTGGCGCGCACACGTGCGCTGCTGCAGCAAGCCGCTGCGGAGTTCAGCCCGGCCACACAGGCGTCGAGCTTGGGCGCTGAAGATGTGGTGATCACCCACCTGGTCAACGCTTTGCAGCTCGACATCCCCGTGTTTGTGCTGGAGACCGGCGCCTTGCACAGCGAAACGCTGGCGTTGCTGGAGCGCACGCAGTCCCATTCGCGCGCGCCGGTGCGGGTGTTTCGCCCCGAGCATGCGGCGGTGATTGCCTTTGTGCGCAACGAAGGGCAAGACGCCATTTTCAAAAGCATGGCGCAGCGCAAAGCCTGCTGCGACATCCGCAAGATGGAGCCGCTGTCGCGCGCCCTCCTTGGCCAGCGCGCCTGGATTACCGGTCTGCGCCGCGAACAATCCAACGCCCGCGCTGAAGTACCCGTACTGGACACCAGCAACGCCGCGCTTGCCAAATTCAACCCCCTGGCCGACTGGACCTGGGGCGACGTGTGGCATTACATCGCCGAGAACAAGGTGGACTACAACCCGCTGCACGACCAGTTTTTCCCCAGCGTGGGCTGCGCGCCCTGCACCCGGGCCGTGTCCCTGGGCGAAGACTTTCGCGCCGGGCGCTGGTGGTGGGAACAAGAAACCGCCAAAGAGTGCGGCCTGCACGTCAAAGCCTGAAATACGCACCCTATTTTTCCAAAGTGAACCCCATCATGAACGCCCCTACCGCCCCCGAACTGCTGGCCCGCGTCAGCAACCAGCACCTTGACGCGCTGGAGGAAGAAACCATCTTCATCCTGCGCGAAGTGGCCGCCACGTTTGAACGCCCTACTTTGCTGTTCTCGGGCGGCAAAGACTCGCTGGTGATGCTGCGCTGCGCCGAAAAAGCCTTCGGCGCCGGGCGCCTGCCCTTTCCATTGTTGATGATCGACACCGGCCACAACTTCTCAGAGGTGACCGATTTTCGTGACCTGCGCGCCAAAGAACTGGGCGCCGAGCTGATCGTGCGCAGCGTGGAAGATTCCATGGCCCGCGGCACAGTGCGCCTGGCTTACCCGGGCGAGAGCCGCAATGTGCACCAGTCGGTGACGCTGTTGGAGGCGATTGACGAGTTCCGCTTTGACGCCCTGATCGGCGGGGCCCGGCGCGACGAGGAAAAAGCCCGCGCCAAAGAGCGCATCTTCAGCCACCGCGACAGCTTTGGCCAATGGCAGCCCAAGGCCCAGCGCCCCGAACTGTGGACGCTGTTCAACACCCGCTTGCAGCCGGGCGAACACTTTCGGGTGTTCCCCATTTCGAACTGGACCGAACTCGATGTGTGGCAATACATTGAGCGCGAGCACATCGCTCTGCCCTCGCTCTATTACACCCACCAGCGTGCGGTGGTGGAGCGCAAGGGTCTGTTGGTGCCGGTAACGCCGTTAACTCCGGCGCTGGCCGACGAACAGGTGCAACTGCGCGACGTGCGCTTTCGCACCGTGGGCGACATCACCTGCACCTGCCCTGTGGCCAGTCTTGCCGCCAGCGCGGCAGAGATCGTGATCGAGACGCTCAACGCCGACGTGAGCGAGCGCGGCGCCACCCGCATGGACGACAAAACCTCCGAAGCCTCCATGGAAAAACGCAAGAAAGACGGGTACTTCTAATGACCAGCATCGCAGCAATCCAAGCCGCCACCGGCCCTGCAACCCTGGACCACCACGCGGCACTGAAATTCATTACTTGCGGCTCGGTTGACGACGGCAAGAGCACGCTGATTGGCCGCCTGCTGGTGGACAGCCGCTCGGTCTTGCAAGACCAGTTGGAGAGCGTGTCCAAGAGCGGCGCGGCCGATCTGGCGCTGTTCACCGACGGGCTGTCGGCCGAGCGCGAGCAAGGCATCACCATTGACGTGGCCTACCGCTACTTTGCCACCCCGGCGCGCAAGTTCATCATCGGCGACACGCCCGGTCATGAGCAATACACCCGCAACATGGTCACGGCGGCCAGCAGCGCCGACGCGGCCGTGGTGCTGGTGGACGCCACCAAATTGAAATGGAAAGACGCAGGCGAAGTCACGCTGCTGCCCCAAACCCGGCGCCATGCGCTCTTGCTCAAGCTTTTGCGCGTGCCCAGCATCGTGTTTGCGGTCAACAAGCTCGACGCCCTGGAAGACCCCGCCCGCCCCGGCAACGCCACCGAAGCATTTACCTGCATACGCGAGGCCCTGGAAAACTTTGCCGCCGAGGCTGGCATCGAAGTGACAGCCACCGTCCCGATTTCCGCCCTGCAAGGCCACAACGTCGTGACGGCAACGCCCGGCTGGTGCGGCTACCAAGGCGCAAGCCTGCTGCGCCTGCTAGAGCAATTGCCCGTGACGCCGGCCGAACGTGCCTTGCCGTTGGCTTTTCCGGTGCAATGGGTCGAGAAATTTTCCAGCTCCAGCGACACCAGCCAGGGCCGGCGCATTTTCTGGGGCCGCCTGGCCACCGGG
>CANFNE010000239.1 GCA_947448105.1 Burkholderiales bacterium | reverse complement strand
GCCAACCCAAAGCGCCTGTAAATAGCGCCGAGGGTGGCTTGTTCTTAAACAGAACGAGGTGAACCAACCGTAGTCAAAAAAAGCTTAGAAGCTCTTCATCAGACGGATGCGGTATTCGGTGTCAAGCACTGGCTTGATAGTTACCACGCCGGTCGTGGGGCTCACGTTTTTACCGGCATCGTAGTAAGTGATGTAGCTTGCGTTCAGGTTGGTGGTCTTGCTGAAGTTGTAGGTGACGCCTACGCCTACAGCCGAACTGGCAACGTCGCCGTTACGAGTGTTTGACAAAGCAGCAGAGATGCCGTCCAAGGCGGCGTTTTGTGCAGCCGTACCTTTGTTAGAAGCACCTTGAGCGCCACGAGCCATGTAGTCAATGCCGAACAACATGTTTTGCACAGGAATTGCTACGCTTGCCAACATCTGGTCAGCCTTGCCCCAGGTCCACGTCTGGTAACCCAGACCGAACTTGGCAACGCCCATGTCATACGTACCAGCCAAACGGGTACGCAGCCATCCGTCAAGCGCGGTCAACGTGCCACCTTGGCTGGTTGACTTGGCTGCAGCGTAGCTGGTCAGGTCTCCGGTTGCCATCAATGGGCCGCTGGCATAAGTAGCACCCAACACGGTGAACGTCAGGCCAGTCGCGTTGCCCTTGAGGTTAGACGTTGGCGTGCTAATCGCCGAGCCAAACTCGCCGTAGGTTGCCGACAAAGTCACGTCGCCAATCTTGGGGGACGAGTAAGTTACGACTTCAACCAAGGAGCACTTGTCCAGCGGGACTTCGTTGGTTGATTCATTGGATGTGTACACGGTACCAGTGACTGCACCAGATTTCACTGCATCCAAGGGGCCGCAAGAACGAACCGCACCAGCTGTCACTGCACCCATAGGGCCAGCCAGCGTGACGGTTGCATCACGGTCCGCAATGCCGGTACCCCGACCGCGCATGGTGAAGCCGCCGCGAGCCGTGGCCGACATACCGCCGCCCAGAACTTCGGTCGCAGTGATGTAGATCTCACCGTCATTCACGCTCAGACCCTGAACGTGCGAGCCGTCGGCAGCCACAACTGGGCTCTGCTGCCAGCTAACGCCGATGTTGCCGCTGATGGTGGCTTGCGCAAATGTGGCGCCAGTTGCAGCCAGGGCTGCCAGCGCGATGAGTGTTTTTTTCATTTCGGATGTCTCCAGATGGTTGTGACAAAGGCGTCGCGAGCGAACTTAAATTTGCAAAAAACCGTTAAAGTCAGCGGCGTTGCAGCAATGCCACAGCAGCCAATGCAAAACAGTAGAATCATTTAATTTATTGATAAATTTAAGTAAATCACCAGTTAAAAAAATAAAAATCATTGAAAATGAAGTCTGTTCGCAGTTGGATAGCAATTTATCTACAACTTTTTTGCCGTTTTCAACTCGCGTGACGGCACCTTTTAGGTGCGCTCTGCGCGGGGGATGGCGGGGTGTGCGACGGCGGGTCGGTGCCGGTGATGGCGCTGTACAACTGGCGGGGTTTTCATGCTGATTCAGGTTCTCAACCCGTCGCGCGTGGCCGCCAACGACGAACAGAGCACGCCAAAACGCGAGCGCACGGTGCCCATTCCGTCCACCATCACCCGGGTGCCGGGCTATCCGGACAAGCTGTGCGTCTACAAAATGGAGGCCAGCAAGTACTGGCAGGTGCGCTGTTGGATTGCCGGGCGGACCTACCGGCGCAGCACCAAAACCCAAAATTTGCGCCAGGCGCAGAGCTTTGCGCGCACGGTTTACGAGGAATGGCTGGCGGGAAACTACCAGTCGGCGCCTGACCCAACGGGCGCCGCCGCCAAGGCGCCTAAAGCGCTGCAACAGGGCAAGGTGGTGACTTTTGGCGCCCTGGCGGCGCAAATGTTTGCCAACGAAGAGGCCCGCGTGGGGCGCGGGGAGTGGACTGCGGGCAGCCTGCAGGTGCTGCGCAACCGGCTCGACTCCTTCATCTTGCCGCGCTGGGCCAGCGCCGTCCCCTCCGAGGTGACCTACCAAAGCCTGCTCGACTTCATCAACTTCATGAGCGACCAGCATTCCACCATCACCATCAGCCAGTACCTGGTGGCGGTGCGCAAGGTGCTGCGCCACGCGGTGGCCTCGGGTCAACTCGAGGCTTTGCCCGATTTCCCCAAGGTGAAGGTGATTACCAAGTCGCGCGGAGCGTTTACGCCCACCGAATACCGGCGCATCATCCGCAAGGCGCGCAGCCTGCGCGGCGTGCGCCACCCCGAGAGCGGAGCCGAAATCCGCATCAAGTACAAAGTGCGGCTTAAAGAACAGATCATGCCGCCGGACCTGGGCTGGGCGATTGGCTTTATGGTGCACGGGTTTATCCGCCCCAGCGACCTCAAAACCCTCAAGCACAAGCACGTCGAAGTGGTGCGCGGCGACAACACCTATCTGTGCCTGACCCTGCCCGAGACCAAAAGCCACGGCAAACCCATCGTCACACTGTACTCAGCGGTCCGCATTTACGAGCAAATCGTTAAAAACAACGCGCCTCGTGGTTTGGCCAAGCCCGACGACTACCTGTTCATGCCCCAGCTGCGCGACCGCCACTACATGCTGGCGGTGCTGAGTTTTCACCTCAATTGGGTGCTGGGCGTGACCGAACTAAAGGCAGGCGCCCACGGCCAGCCGCGCAGCATGTACAGCTTTCGCCACTCGGCCATCACTTTCCGGCTGCTGTACGGCCAGGGGATAGACCTGCTGACCCTGGCGCGCAACGCCCGCACCAGCGTGGACGTGATCAACACCTACTACGCCAGCACGGTGACGGGGGAGCAAAACATTGCGCTGCTGCAAAGCCGACGCACGCGCAAGGCCAAGGCATGATTTTTATTGGCAGTGACTGTTGATTGCGGTAAATTCGGCCTATGGCAACCATCACATTTGACTCGCTGCGCATCTCCGACAAGCTCAAAACGGCTGGCTTTACCGCCGAACAGGCTGAGGCAGTGGTGCGTGTGATCGTGGAAACCCAAGACGAACTCGTCACCCGGCACGATCTGGACACCGCACTGTCGCCACTGCGCACCGACCTGGCCGTTATCAAGGCAGAGATGACCCAGATCAAGTGGCTGCAAGGCTTGGTGATCGGCGGCATCGTGGCCATTTTGGTCAAAGTGCTAGGCCACTAAGCACCGCTCTATATAGAGCGCTCGTTGCGAGCGCCCGTCTTAAACCCGCTGCGCCACTGTCGTCATCACCTTGGCGGCGGCGCGCATCAGGGCTTGCACTGGGGGCGGCAAGGCGACCGCACCGTCGCTGCGGGCAGCGGCGGCGTGGCGCAATTCGTCGTCGCGCATCTGCGCCACGATGGCGCGTGAGGCGTGGTCACCGGCGGGCAGCGCCTGCAAATGGCTGTCCAAGTGGGCGCCCACCTGGGTTTCCGTCTCAACGACAAAGCCCAAACTCACCGCGTCACCCAGTCGCCCGGCGATCAAGCCCAGCCCAAACGCCCCGGCGTACCACAGCGGATTGAGCAGCGAAGTGCGCGAGCCCAGGTCTTGCAGCCGCTGTGCCGTCCAGGCCAAGTGGTCGGTCTCTTCTATACAGGCGGCGGTGTAGTGCGCCCGCAGAGTGGGGTTGCTGGTGGCCAGCGCCTGCGCGGTGTAAAGCGCCTGCGCACACACCTCGCCCACGTGGTTGACCCGCATCAGCCCGGCGGACTGGGCTTTTTCGGCGTCGGTCAACGCCGTGGGCGCCTCGGGCAGCGTCTGGCAAGGCCCGGACGCATGCGGCGTGGCAAACAAAGTGCGAAGCGCCGTGTCAGCGGCAGCCATAAGTCGGTCGATGGTGGTTTGCATGGGCTGAGCATACAGCCGCAGGCCGGAAACGGTGTTTTCAGGGCATTTGAGGCGTCCGCAATCGGCCCCAAAACATCAAGGGTTAACCCTAATTTGTTGCACGAGTGCAACGAAAAAAGGCCAAAAACGCCCAAATTTGGGCCTTTTCTTTGCCAATTCACCGTCGCTCTGGTGCAATGCACTCAGCTTCTTAAACGGAG
>CANFNE010000238.1 GCA_947448105.1 Burkholderiales bacterium | reverse complement strand
ACGACAAAGGCGAGCTACAAAAACAAAAGTTTGGCCCAGCCATGGCTTGGGGCTTCAAGCTGCTCGCGCCACTCAAAGTGCTGCGCGGCACGGCGCTGGACCCCTTTGGTCGCAGCGAAGAGCGCCGCCAGGAACGCGCGCTGATTGCCATCTACCAAAGTACGCTCACTTCCTACCTTGAAAAGCTGGGCCCCGGCAACTGCGGCGACGCCCTGGCTTTTGCCAAACTGCCCGAGCAGATTCGCGGCTTTGGTCACGTCAAGGCGCGGCATATGGCCGCGGTGCGGGGGCAGTGGGAGGCGTTGGGCGGAGAACTCAGGAATCCATGAACCGCAACCTCTGGCTCCTCGCCCTTTGCCAAGGCCTCCTCTTAACCAACAACGTGGCCTTTATCGCCATCAACGGCCTGGTAGGCCTGCGGCTGGCGCCGGTGGGGTGGATGGCGACCTTGCCGGTGATGGGCTATGTGGTGGGTGCGGCGCTCAGCACGCCGCTGGTGGCCTATAGCCAAGGGCGCTGGGGGCGCAAGGTGGCGTTTCAGTCGGGTTTGCTGGTGGCGCTTTTGTCGGCTTTGCTGGCGGCGTGGGCGATTTTTGAGCAGCAGTTTTGGTGGCTGGTGGTGGCGACGGTGGTGGCGGGTTATTACAGTGCCAACGGCCAGTTGTACCGCTTTGCCGCCGCCGAGCTGGCGCTGCCCGCCGCGCGTGAGCGGGCGGTGTCGCTGGTACTGGCCGGCGGCTTGCTGGGCGCCATCGTCGGGCCCAACCTCGCGGCGCGTTCGCGCAGCTTGATAGACGTGCCGTTTGCCGGGGCCTACCTGGCGCTGGCCGGGGTGGCGCTGTTGTCCATGGCGCTGATGGCCTCTATTACCTTTGCGCCCGAGCCGCCCAAGCCCGCCTCGGGCAACACCGTGCGCATGGGCCGCAGCGCGCTGCAAATGCTGCGCGAGCCGGTGTTTATGGTGGCCTGCATGGCTGCTGCCTTGGGCTATGGCGTGATGAACCTGCTGATGGCGGCTACGCCGCTGGCCATGCAGCAGTGCGGCCTGAGTTTTGAGAACACGGCCGTGGTGCTGGAATGGCACGTGATCGGCATGTTTGCGCCGGGCTTTTTTACCGGCAACCTGATTCGTCGCTTTGGCGCCTTGCCGGTGATGGGGGTGGGCGTCTTGCTCAACGCCCTGTGCATTGGCGTGGCGCTCACCGGCCAAGACCTGCACCAGTTCACCGTGGCGCTGTTTTTGTTGGGCGTGGGATGGAACTTTTTGTTCACCGGCAGCACCAGTCTGTCGCTGGCGGCCTACGCGCCCGAGGAAAAAGACCGGGCGCAGGCCGTCATCAACTTTGCGGTGTTTGCGGTGATGGCGTTCACATCCTTTGCCTCGGGCGCGCTGGTCACCACCCAGGGCTGGAACCTGCTCAACGTCGGTTCCCTGGTGCCAGTGGTGCTGACGGGTGGTTTGCTGTGGTGGCTGCACCGCCAGCGGCGCGTGGCGGCGGCCTAAGCGGCTTCATAGCCAGCGCCCGCAAGGGTGGCAATAAGGGGCGTGGGGCCAAATACGCCCCCTTACAATGCCCTGCTGTCCAATGCCTGCCCCTTCAAGGCAGGTGTGCCGCCTTCGGTGGCATTTTTTTTATATTCCGGGAGTTCTCACGTGTTCATTTCCTCTGCTTTTGCCCAATCTGCCCCAGCCGCTGCCGCCGGGGGTGACCTGCAGTCCACGCTAATGAGCATGCTGCCTCTCGTGCTGATGTTTGTGGTGCTGTATTTCGTGATGATCCGCCCGCAAATGAAAAAGCAAAAAGAGCATAAGTCCATGATTGACGCGCTGGCCAAGGGCGATGAAGTCGTCACCGTCGGTGGCCTCTTGGGCAAAGTCAGCAAGATGGGTGAAAGCCACCTGGGCCTGGAAGTGAGCAACGGCGTTGAAGTCCAGGTGCAGCGCAGCGCCGTGGTGCAAGTCTTGCCCAAGGGCTCCATCAAATAAGCGCCCCGCGCTTTTCATCCTCCTGCGCCGTGTGCGCATTTTCTTGACCGTCCGAGCCGCCCGCCCATGAACCGTTATGCCCTGTGGAAGTACGTAATCCTGGCGATTGCCATTCTGGTCGGCGGCTTGTACGCCTTGCCCAATGTGTTTGGCGAGGCCCCTGCGGTGCAGGTGTCGGTGGCCAAAACCTCCATGTCCCTGGACTTGGGCACCGTGGCCCGGGTGGAAGAGGCCCTCAAGGCCGCCGGGCTCAGCGCTGATGCGGTGAGCCTGGACGGCAACTCCATCAAAGCGCGCTTTGCCAACACCGACGCGCAGCTCAAGGCCAAAGACGCGATCCAAAAAGCCCTGAACCCCGATGCGGCCGAGCCCGGTTTTGTGGTGGCCCTGAACCTCTTGTCGCGCTCGCCGGCCTGGCTCACTGCCTTGCACGCCTCGCCCATGTACCTGGGCCTGGACTTGCGCGGCGGCGTGCACTTTATGCTGCAAGTGGACATGCAAGCGGCCTTAAGCAAAAAGGCCGAGTCCCTGGCTGGCGACCTGCGCAGCGTGTTCCGCGAGAAAAACGTGCGCCACGGCGGCATCAGCCGCAACGGCCAAACCGTTGAAGTCCGCTTTCGTGACGCCGACATGGCCGAAGCCGGCAAACGCCTGATCCAAGACCAGTTCCCCGATCTGGCCACGGTGCTCACGCCCGAGGCGGGTGAATTCAAGCTCGTTGCCACCTTGCTGCCTGTGGCCGCGCGCCGGGTGCAAGAGCAGGCGCTTAAGCAAAACATCACCACCTTGCACAACCGCATCAACGAGCTCGGCGTGGCCGAGCCGGTGATTCAGCAGCAAGGCCTGGACCGCATCGTGGTGCAACTGCCTGGCGTGCAAGACACGGCCAAGGCCAAAGACATTTTGGGCCGCACCGCCACGCTGGAAATCCGCATGGTGGACGACGGCGCTGACGCCCGCGCCGCCGAAGCGGGCAGCGGCCCGGTGCCCTTTGGCTCGGAGCGCTTTTTGGAGCGCAACGGCCAGCCGGTGGTGGTCAAGAAACAAGTCATCCTGACCGGCGAAAACCTGACCGACGCCCAACCCGGCTTTGACAGCCAGACCCAGGAAGCCGCCGTTCACCTGACGCTCGACGCCAAGGGCGCGCGCATCTTCCGCGACATCACGCGCGAGAGCGTGGGCAAGCGCATGGCGATTTTGATCTTTGAAAAAGGCAAGGGCGAAGTCGTCACCGCGCCGGTCATCCGTTCGGAAATCGGTGGCGGTCGGGTGCAAATCTCGGGCCGCATGACGACCATGGAAGCGGCTGACACCGCGCTCCTGCTGCGCGCCGGCTCCTTGGCCGCGCCCATGGAAATCATTGAAGAGCGCACCATAGGGCCGTCCTTGGGCGCCGAGAACATCGCCAAGGGCTTTAACAGCGTGACCTGGGGCTTTGTCGCAGTCACCGCTTTTATGTGTGTGTATTACCTGCTGTTTGGCATGATTTCCAGCATCTCGCTGGCATTCAACTTGCTGCTGCTGGTAGCGGTTTTGTCCATGCTGCAAGCCACACTCACACTGCCCGGCATGGCTGCCATGGCGCTCGTCTTGGGCATGGCGATTGACGCCAACGTGCTGATCAACGAGCGCGTGCGCGAAGAGCTGCGCGGCGGCGCCTCGCCGCAGGCCGCCATCCACGCCGGTTACGACCGCGCCTGGGCCACCATCATCGACTCCAACGTCACCACCTTGATTGCCGGCCTGGCGCTGCTGGCCTTTGGCTCGGGCCCGGTGCGCGGCTTTGCCGTAGTGCATTGCCTGGGGATTTTGACCAGCATGTTCTCGGGCGTGTTTTTCTCGCGTGGCGTGGTCAACCTTTGGTATGGCCGCCAAAAGAAACTCAAGAGCGTGTCGATTGGCACCGTTTGGCGCCCTGATGGCGCTGCGGCAGGCTCGGCTGTCGCCAACCCCAACGCTGTGGAGAAATAAGCATGGAATTTTTCAAAATCCGCCGCGACATCCCGTTCATGAAGAACGCGCTGGCGTTCAACCTGGTCTCCTT